>WBUJ01000324.1 GCA_008933795.1 Candidatus Contendibacter sp.
AAATGGCAAAAGGTAAGTTCGAACGGACCAAGCCGCACGTCAACGTGGGCACGATCGGCCACGTGGACCATGGCAAGACGACGCTGACGGCAGCGATCGCCACGGTGCTGTCCGCCAAGTTCGGCGGCGAAGCCAAGAAGTACGACGAAATCGACGCTGCGCCCGAAGAAAAGGCCCGCGGCATCACGATCAACACCGCCCACGTCGAGTACGAAACGGCCAACCGCCACTACGCCCACGTGGACTGCCCCGGCCACGCCGACTACGTCAAGAACATGATCACCGGTGCCGCCCAGATGGACGGCGCCATCCTGGTGTGCTCGGCCGCTGACGGCCCGATGCCCCAGACCCGCGAACACATCCTGCTGGCCCGCCAGGTGGGTGTGCCCTACATCATCGTGTTCCTGAACAAGTGCGACATGGTGGACGACGAAGAACTGCTCGAACTCGTCGAAATGGAAGTGCGCGAACTGCTGGACAAGTACGACTTCCCCGGCGACGCCACCCCCATCATTCGCGGCTCGGCCAAGCTGGCCCTGGAAGGCGACAAGGGCCCCCTGGGCGAGCAAGCCATCGACAAGCTGGCTGAAGCCCTGGACACCTACATCCCCACGCCCGAGCGCGCTGTGGACGGTGCCTTCCTGATGCCCGTGGAAGATGTGTTCTCCATCTCCGGCCGCGGCACCGTGGTGACGGGCCGTGTCGAGCGCGGCATCATCAAGGTCGGCGAAGAAATCGAAATCGTCGGTATCCGCGACACGCAAAAGACCACCTGCACGGGCGTGGAAATGTTCCGCAAGCTGCTGGACCAAGGCCAGGCTGGCGACAACGTGGGCCTGCTGCTGCGCGGCACCAAGCGCGAAGAAGTCGAGCGTGGCCAAGTGCTGTGCAAGCCCGGCTCCATCAAGCCCCACACCCACTTCACGGCTGAGGTGTACGTGCTGAGCAAGGACGAAGGCGGCCGCCACACCCCCTTCTTCAACAACTACCGTCCCCAGTTCTACTTCCGCACGACCGACGTGACGGGCGCGATCGAACTGCCGGCCGACAAGGAAATGGTGATGCCTGGCGACAACGTGTCCATCACGGTGAAGCTGATCAACCCCATCGCCATGGAAGAAGGCCTGCGCTTCGCCATCCGCGAAGGCGGCCGTACGGTGGGCGCTGGCGTCGTGGCCAAGATCAT
>WBUJ01000208.1 GCA_008933795.1 Candidatus Contendibacter sp.
GGCCATGGCGGTGCCGGCGGCTTCGGCGGCGGCGGCGGCGGCCGTGGCAACCAGCGTACAGCGACGGCGGGAGTGGGCGGCTTCGGCGCCGGCACTGGCGGAGGGAGCACTGGGGCTAATGGCGGCGGCGGCGGCCTGGGTGCGGGCGGCGCCATTTTCAACCACCAGGGCACGCTAAGCCTTCTCAACACCACCCTCAGTGGCAACACCGCTGCCGGCGGCAGCGGCGGCATCAACGCCACGTCCGGCCAGGGTCTGGGCGGCGGGATCTTCAACCTCAACGGCAGCGTCAGCCTGTCCTTCAGCACCCTCGCCCGGAATACCGCCGCCAACGGGGGCGGCGAAGTGTTCAACCTGTCCCACGAAGCGGCGTCGGGCATCACCGCCCAGGCCGCCGCCCTGACCCTGAGCAACAGCATCCTGGCCCTCTCCACCGGCGGGGTCGATGCGCTCGTGAACCAGCAGCGGGCCGGCGCGGCCGCCGCCACGGTGACGGCCACCGATCCCAACATTGTGGATACTCTTTCCAACCTGGGCGGCGCCGTCAACGGCAGCGGCATCCTGACCACCAATCCGCAGCTCGGCGCATTCGCCGACAACGGCGGCCCCACCCAGACCCTGGCCCTGCTAACCGGCAGCCCGGCGATCAACGCCGGAACCAATGCGGGTTGTCCCGCCACCGACCAGCGCGGCTTCACCCGCCCGCAACCCAGCGGCGGGGCGTGCGATCTTGGCGCCTATGAATTCGCTCCCACCACCACCGTGCTCGCCGCCGCGCCGAATCCGGCGGTTCTTGCCCAAACGGTCGCCCTGACCGCCACGGTCAGTCCCAATACCGCCACCGGCACGGTCAATTTCCAGGAAGGCGGCTCGGCGTTGACGTGCGCCGAAGGCGCGCAACCTCGCCCCTTGAGCGGCGACAGCGCCACCTGCACGGTCACCGGTGGCTTTGGCGTCGGCGCGCACGCCTTCACGGCGGACTACACCAGCGACAACGGCTATGCCCCCAGCCAGGGCACGACGAACCTGGAGGTGCTCGCCACCACCGCGCAAGGCGATGGCGGCGGTGGCTCCGTGACCGCTGCCATCACCGGCGGCGCCTGCATCGGTTTCGCCAACGGCTCGACCAGCTTCCCCGCGCCGCCCACGCCGCTGCCCCCCGGCGTCACCTTCCCCTACGGCCTGTTCGGCTTCACCGCTCTCTGTCCCCCCGGCGGCACGCTCACCCTGACGATGACCTATCCGAACCCGTTGCCGCCGGGCACGCAATACTGGAAATACGGCCCCACCGCCGACAACAACACCCCCCACTGGTACGTGTTGCCTGCCACCCTCGCTGGCAACACCGCCACCTTCACCATCACCGACGGCGGTTTGGGGGACGACGACCTCGCCGCCGACGGCGACATCGTGGACCAGGGCGGTCCCGGCGTGCCGAGTTTCGTGGACACAGCGGCGGGGATTCCCACCCTGCACGAATGGGCGCTGCTGCTCCTCAGCGCGTTATTCGGCGGCCTGCTCTGGCAAGGGCGGCGGCGTTTCGGGTAACCACTCGTTCTCGTTCCCACGCTCCCGCGTGGGAACGCCGGTTGGGCCGCTCCAGCAGCCCGAGTCCTCTCAAGAAGATCGCGACGCTGGAGCGTCTGAACGTGCTCCCACGCTGGAGCGTGGGAGCCAGACCACCAGACCGGGTACGCAAGGCATACCCGACACCGCTCAACACCCCCACACCGTGATCTGTCGCCCGCGATGGGTTTCCTCGCGGCGGTAAAGCTTCTCCTCCCAGGAGCGGTCGCTCCGGTCGAAGATCACCAGATGGCCCGACCTTTCCCCCACCCGGTCCAAGTATTGCCAGGTCTGCTCCAGCCCCTCGGTCAGGGTGCGTTCCAAGGTTTTACGCAGGATCTTCAGTTCGAGCACGATCCGCTGTACCCCGCCCGGCGTGCGCCAGATTACCAGCAGATCGGTGCGGCCCCGCCCCAGGCCGTATTCGCGCTCCACCCGGCCGCCGCCATTGACCAGCCGTTGCAGGAAGGCTTGCATCAAGAGTTGCGGGCCGGCTTCCTGGTAGTCGAAGCGTTGCAGCCAGTGTTCGGAGTGCTCGCGGAAAAACTCCTGAAACCCGGCCAGCAGTTGGCCGTCGTCGAGCCGACCGTCCGGACGCAGGTACCAGGCGGGTTGCTGGCTGATGGTCAGGGTGGTGCTGTAGGTCAGTTGCCGGGGGATGATTTCGCGGTACATGGCATTAGCAATCGCCAGTTGACCGTCGATGCGGTCCACCAGCCCCAGATCGAGCACATAATCCACGTCGTCCGGCGGCAGCAATTCCGGCGTGGTTTCGCCCGCCAGGATCGGCTCGATCACCCGCCGCACGCGCGGCTCGCGCAGCTTGTCGGCCAACTGGTCGAGATGAGTTTCCCGCCGCAGGATCAGCGATTCCTTGGCCTCGTCCAGCAAGTCAGCGGTGATCGGTTGGGCCCGGTCCCGCCCGGCGGGCGCCCGAAAGCAGGTTTCGTAGCCCAGGGCGTTGACCAGCCACGGCTGGCCCCGGCTGAGTGCCCAAGCTCGTTCCAGCGCCTCGGGGGTAAACGTCTGGCCGGTGGCGGCGGTGTGTTCGGCGTACAGCGCGGCCATGTCCTCGGCGGTGAAGTTGCCTAGCCGCAGCGATTCGGCCTTGATGTTGAAGGCGCTGCCACCGGTGATGATCTCCTTGGTCGCCGCCGAGTGAATCCGGTAGTCGCGTACGTCCCGCACCCCACAGAGAATCACCGTTTGGGGGAAGCGGGCCGGGCGGTCAGCGTAGCCGGCCCGCAGTTGCCGCAGCACCGCGATCAGGGTATCGCCGATCAGGGCGTCGATTTCGTCGATCAGCACCACCAGCGGTCGGTCGCTGGCTTGGCTCCACTGGCCGAACAGCGCTTGCAGCGCTCCATACTCGCCCGCCTGCTCCAGCAACGGCTCGATGGCGACTTGGGCCAAGTCGGGCGATACGACTTCGGCCTGCATCCGACCCGCATAGAGAATAGCCCGCATCGCTTCCTTGACCTTCTCGCGCGCCGCCTGGGCGATTTCGACGTTGACGTAGACGCAGTGGTAGCGGTCCCCGGCGTTGAGATACTCGCGCAAGGCCAGCAGGCAACTGGTCTTGCCGGTCTGGCGGGGGGCGTGAAGGACGAAATACTTCTTCTGCTCGATCAGCGGCAACAGGCCGTCCAGGTCGATCCGTCGCAAGGGATCGAGACAGTAATGATCGGCCGGATTGATCGGCCCGGCGGTGTTGAAGAAGCGCATGGTCATGGAGTTCCTCCGGTCGGGCGGGACGGGGCAGGACGAGCGACGTGTATCCGAATACAGACGTTACCATCTTAATGGCGTTTCAGCCTTGTCTTCACCAGCCCAGTGGCCAAGACGCCGAGGGCAACCTGCGCGGGGGATGCTAACTTTAATATCAGCGATTCCTTTAATATCAGCGCTTCCGCGGGTGAACCTGATGCCGCTCTCGCCGCGACCGCGCAAGACGATGCCGGCGGCGACGCTACAACGGCGGTTCTCACGGGCGGTAACCGCCCTGCCCTCTCGCAATCCAGACGACTCCCATGACCCCCGACGACTTCATCCGGCGCTGGCGACGCTCGACCCTGACCGAGCGTTCCGCCGCGCAATCGCACTTCAACGAACTGTGCGCGCTGATCGGCCATCCCGCGCCGACAGCGGTCGATCTCCAGGGCGCCGATTTTTGCTTCGAGAAGGGCGCCCGGAAAACCGGCGGCGGGCAGGGCTGGGCCGACGTGTGGAAGCGGAACTGCTTCGCCTGGGAATACAAGGGCAAGCATAAGGACCTGGGCGCGGCCTTGCGGCAGTTGCAGCAGTACGCGCTGGCGCTGGACAACCCACCGCTGCTGATCGTCTCCGACTTCGAGACGATTGAAATTCATACGCATTTCACCAATACCGTCCACACCATCCGCCAGATGACGCTGGACGACCTGGCCGATCCCGCTCAGCGGCAGGCTTTGCAGTGGGCGTTCACCGACCCGGAACGGTTGAAGCCGGGCCGCACCATCGAGGCGGTGACGGCGGAAGCGGCGGAACTGTTCGCCGGGCTGGCGCAACGCCTGCGCGAGCGCGGCCACGAGCCGCAGCGGGTGGCGCATTTCATGACCCGGCTGCTGTTCTGCCTGTTCGCCGAGGACATCGGCCTGTTGCCGGGCCGGCTGTTCAACGACCTGCTGACGGCGGTGAGGAACCGGCCCGCCGCGTTCGTGGACCGTGCCCGCGAGCTGTTCGCGGCGATGCGGGGCGGCGGCTGGTTCGGCCTGATCGAGATTCCCTGGTTCAACGGCGGACTGTTCGACGACGCCGACTGCCTGCCGCTGGAGTCCGAAGACCTGGAACTGGCTTGGCGAGCAGCGCGACTGGACTGGTCGGCCATCGAACCGGCGATCTTCGGGACGTTGTTCGAGCGCGGCCTCGACCCCAACAAGCGCAGTCAGTTGGGCGCGCATTACACCGACGCGGCGTCGATTCGTCGCTTGATCGAGCCGGTGATCCGCGACCCGCAGTTGGCGGAATGGGCGACCGTGAAGGCGGAACTGGCGCGGCTGCTGGCGGCTAAGAAGCCCAAACGGGCGCAAGCGGAACAGGCGTTGCAGGGTTTCCTGGAGCGGTTGCGGACGTTTCGGGTGCTGGACCCGGCCTGCGGGTCGGGCAACTTCCTCTATCTGGCCTTGCGGACGCTGAAGGACCTTGAGCATCAAGTGATGCTGGAAGCCGAATCGCTGGGTTTGCAACGGGGCTTTCCGGCGGTCGGGCCGGAAGCCGCGCTCGGCATCGAGATCAATCCCTACGCCGCCGAATTGGCCCGGCTGACGGTCTGGATCGGCGAGATTCAATGGATGCTGGGCCACGGCTACAGCCTCAACGACCGGCCGATCCTGAAGCCGCTGAATCAGATCGAGTGTCGGGATGCGCTGCTGGTGGTTGATGAATTCCCTCCCTGCCAACCCAACGGATCAAACCACCCCGGCGCTCCGCGCCACCCCTCCTTGTCCAAGGAGGGGAATTCGGCGCGGGAAGCCGCTTGGCCCGCCGCCGACGCCATCGTCGGCAATCCGCCGTTTCTGGGCGACAAGAAGCAGTTGGCGGAACTGGGCGAGGACTACGTGGCGGCGCTGCGCCGGGTCTATGCCGGGCGCGTCCCCGGCGGTGCGGATCTGGTCTGCTACTGGTTCGAGAAGGCGCGGGCGCAACTGGAAGCCGGACCGACGCAACGCGCCGGCTTGGTGGCGACCAACTCGATCCGCCAAAAGCGCAACCGGCCGGTGCTGGAGCGAATTCTCGACACCGGCACAATCTTTAACGCCTGGAGCGACTAACCGTGGATCAACGACGGCGCGGCGGTGCGGGTTTCGCTGGTGTGCTTTGGGCG
>WBUJ01000209.1 GCA_008933795.1 Candidatus Contendibacter sp.
CTCCTAAATAGGGCGCGAGCTGACCGAGCGGCGAGTCGGTCTGGCTGTAGCCGAGCGCCAACCAGGGAAAGCCGGTGAACAGCCAGCTTCGCACCCAGTCCAGCAAAGTCCACAGCGCCGGGAAAACCAGCAACCAGCGCGCCGGTCCCGGCGGCGGTCCCCAGCGGGCGATCAACCCGCCGAGCGCGGCCGGATACAGCGCCATTACCAAGACCACGAGAGCAGTGGCCAGCGCCGCGAACGGGGCCGGGGCGTTGCCGTAATCGTGCAGGCTGATGAAGATCCAGTAGATGCCGAAGCCATACGCGCCCAAGCCAAACAAGCCGCCCCGCATGGCGGCGCGGCGCGGCGCGGCCCCATCCCAGCTCCACGGCAGGACCATCGGCAGCAGAATCGCCAGCGGCCAAACGCCGAACGGCGCAAAGGCGAGCGGCAAGAGGGCGCCGGCGCCGAAAACCAGCAGATCGGCGATCAGGGGGCGGCGGTCAGCAAACGCGTGCTTGGCGCAGACCGTGGTCGAGGATTTGGGCGACGCGAACATGACCAGAATTTCTCTGTTTAATCAAAAAGATATAAAGATCTCTTTCGGGATTGTTCGCCCCGCCCTTCGATGGTCCGCGCTACGGTTCGTGCCCTTGCGAATCGGCAAGCATTCCACTAATTCGACGGTTCGTTACGGATAAAGAGGCTAAGCCATCGGCCGCTGGTGATGAGGACGATGCCCGAAAGGCTTGTGAAATCGCAAGTTATGTCGCCTCATCTTGCCGACCAAACCTGCGATTGGCGGGGATTCACACCGCCTCGACCCGCAACCCGGCGCGGGCAGCAGCATCCCTCTGCCGCTGGTCGGCGGAGATGAAAACATCGGCTTTCAGGGCCACGGCGCTGCCGATATGAATGGCGTCCATGCCGCGCGGCACGTTGGTTTCGAGACTCGACACCGCCTGCGCCAATACTGCCGGGGTCAGATCGCAGAGGATGGCGTCCTCGATATCGGCCAGCAACAAGGATTTCAATTGCCGATATTGCGTGTCGTTGATCCTGGCTTGCCGGCGCAGCCGACAAAAAGCCGAAATGATCTCGGGCAGCGCGATGCCGGAAAGCCCGATTTCCGTGGCCCGGTCGCACCACACTAACACGGCGTCGGTTCCAGCCTCACTGACGTAGCGTTTGACGAAGGCCGAGGGATCGAAAAAAACGCGCATCAGACCTTACTTCATCACCAACCGGCTTCGCGCTTTTCGAGAATCATGCGGCTGGCCGAAACACCATCCAACACCAGGGGTTGCGCCTTCCAGCGTTTCCAGGAAGGCAGATCGGCCAGTACCGGAACGATGTCGGCGATGGGTTTGCCATTGCGCAGCACGCGCACGGATTCGCCCGACTCGACCAGGTCGAAATACTGCTTGGCGTGGTTGCGCAGTTCGGTGAACGTGGCTTGTCTCATGGCCATCTCCAAATGTACAGAATAGCGGAATTATGGATGTCCATTTGGACCGTTGCCAGTGGCCAATATCCCTGCCCGCTGTTCTGCTGCCGATTCAGGCTGTAGGTCTCCCGGTCGCGGCCAGTACAGTCTTTGTTACGCTGCGGCTCGATGGAGCCAACGTCCGGCGGGCAGCCAAGATGCAAGACACGATTCGCGAGTCAATCACCAAGAATCCGACACTAAAACCCTAGAGGTCATCTGGCAAAAACCTGATAAACACCCGACAAGCCCTCGGCAACCCGAAGACGCCCGACGCATGGCGAATTATCTGCTGACCGAATACCCTTCATCACTGGGCGGTAGCGAAGTGGAACACCCCGGCGACGTGTTGTTCAAAGCCGGGGACGAAGACAACGCCCGAAAGGCTTATGAATTGCCGTTGTCCAAATTGCGAGAGGGCCATTAACCATGCGCTTCATCAACCCGAAAACCGACTTCGCCTTCAAGCGCATCTTCGGCTCGGAACAGAGCCGCGAGGTGTTGATCGACTTTCTCGACGCCGTGCTCTACGGCAGCCGGGGCATCATCGCCGATCTGGAAATCCTCAATCCCTGGGTGGCGCCCCGGATTCGCGGCATGAAAGACACCTACCTCGACGTGCGCGCCCGGCTGAGCGAGGGCCGGAACGTCATCATCGAAATGCAGATTTTGAACGTGGAAGGCTTCGAAAAGCGGATTCTCTACAACGCGGCCAAGACCTATTCCAGCCAGTTGCGCAGTGGCGCCGATTACCTCGACCTACATCCAGTCATCGCCTTGACCCTGACCGATTTCGTGATGTTCGAGTCCTACCCTCGTTATCTGAGCCGCTTCGTGCTGCGGGAACGGGATTATCTGATGGACTATCCGGCGGAGGATCTGGAGCTGGTGTTCGTCGAACTGCCCAAGTTCGAGAAACCGCTGGAAGCCTTGGAAGGCCGGTTGGAGCAATGGCTGTATTTCATCAAACACGCCCCGGACTTGACGATGATTCCGCCCAATTGGGCCGCCGTACCCGTCTTGCGGCAGGCGTTCGAACTGGCCAACCGGGTCAATTTGGAGCCGGAGGAACTGGAAGACCTCGAACGGCGGGAAATCTTCATCGCCGACCAGCGCAACGCCCTGCTGAAAGCCGAAAAAACTGGGTTTAGTCAAGGCCACGCCGAGGGTCGCAAGGAACAGGCGCTGGACATCGCCCGCGCCCTGCTGGACGTGCTGGACCTGGACACCATCGCCGCCAAGACCGGCCTGAGCATCGACGAGCTGCAACAGTTGCGCAATGAAGCAGCGTTGTCCAAACCGGGGGAAGGAAACTAACCTTCGGCGCCGTCCGCCAGCAGGGCAGCGCCCCGAGCACGAATCACCTCCGCGTAAAACCGGGCGCTGGCCTTGAGCGTGCGTTGCTGAGTCGCGTAGTCCACGTGAATCAGGCCAAAGCGTTTGGAATAGCCGTAAGCCCATTCAAAATTATCCAGCAGCGACCAGGCGAAATAGCCGCGCAGATCGACGCCGTTGCGCATCGCGGCCAGCGCCGCGCGCAGATGGTCGCGTAGATAGCGCTGTCGCAGCGGATCGTCCACCGCGCTGTCTGCCTGCGGCGGGTCGTAGAACGCCGCGCCGTTTTCGGTGATGTACAGCGGCAGCGGCCCGTAGCGGCTGGCGACCCATTCCAGAATGTCGGTCAGTCCCTGGGGGTACACTTCCCAGTCCAGCGCGGTGTGCGCTTGCCGGTCCTGCCGAACCCCCGCAACTTCCAGCGGCCAGACGCCCGGCGCGTGCCGCACCACTTGCCGGCTGTAATAGTTGACGCCGAGGAAATCCAGCGGCTGGCGAATGAAGTCGAGATCGGCATCGGGAAACCTGGGCCAAGCCGCGCCGAAGATCTCCGCCAGTTCCGGCGGATAACTGCCCAGGCATACCGGATCGAGGTAGTGGCGGTTGAAATAGGCGTCGGCCCGCAGGGTGGCGTTCAAATCCTCAACCGTTTCGCTGGCCGGATATTTCGGCTCCAGATTCACCACCAACCCAATCTGATGCCGGCCCACGGCCCGATAGGCTTGCACGGCGGTGGCGTGCGCCCGCAGCAGGTTGTGGGTGGCGATGGGCGCGGCGTAGGGGTTGCGCTGACCGGGGGCGAGGACGCCATACAGATAACCGCCGTCCACCACCACCCACGGCTCGTTCAGCGTCACCCACAGTTTCACCCGATCGTCCAGCGCCCGGAACAGGATGCCCGCATAGGTGACGAACCAATCGGCGCTATTGGGATTCAGCCAGCCGCCGAGGCGATCCAGCGCCGCCGGCAAATCCCAGTGGTACAGGGTCAGCATCGGCTGAATGCCGCATTCCAGCAGCGCATCTACCAGCCGTTCATAAAAGTCCAGCCCGCGCCGGTTCACCCGTCCCCGCCCTTCGGGCAGCACCCGGCTCCAGGACACGCTGAAGCGGTAGGCGTTCAGGCCCAGCGTCCGCATCAGTTCGGTGTCTTCCCGGTAGCGGTGGTAGTGATCGCAGGCCACGTCGCCGGTGTCATCGTTGCAGACCCGACCCGGGGTGTGGGCAAATTCGTGCCAGATGCTCGGTCCGGCGCCATCGGCCAGCGGCGATCCTTCGATCTGATACGCTGAGGTAGCGGCGCCCCAGAGAAAATCGGCGGGGAACGGAGAAAAGTCCGACATTAGATTTAAAACTCCAGGTCAGGGGTCTTATAGTGCATCGGGTCCGAATAGCAGACCCGCTTGGAAACCGAAAGCATTTTTTGCAGTCTCCATGGCAACCGAATCCAGGAGCAGCCCATGTCGCCCCCTTCTTCGTCAGACCCGGCTGATCTCGCCGGAATTCGCCCTCCAGTCAGCGGTTATTACTCCGTGCTGAAGATCGGCTTTCAGGAAACGACCCGGCGCGTGCAGGAAATGCATCGCGCGATTGCCGACCTGTCTTTTCAGGCGCAGCAGTGGATACCGGGTCTGGCCGGACCGGCGCGACTGGTGAAGAACGCGCACGACGCGATTACCGATGGGGTCTACGCCGCGATCCGCCAGAGCGGCGGCGGGTTGCTCGAGGTCGCCGCCCTGCTCGAACAGCGCGCCGCCGCCAGCGCGCCCGCCCAGACCGAACCGCCCAGCCGGCTGGCCGTCGGTCTGCGCAGCGCGCTCAATGCCGCCGTCGGCGATCACCTCGCCAGCACCGCCAACCCGCTCGCCATTACCATGGGTTTCTATGCCGCCGGCCATCATCCCATCCCGCTCACCGCCGCCGGCCTGCGCGCGCACCTGCCCGATCCCGGCGACCGTCTGTGTGTTTTCATCCATGGACTCGGCTGCGACGAGCAGAGTTGGCAACCGGCCGCCAAGACCACCGGGGACCCACCAAGTCCGCCCTACGGCGAGCGGTTGCAGGCCGATCTGGGCTACACCCCGCTCTACCTGCGCTACAACACCGGTTTGCCGATTGAGGACAACGGCCGCCAACTGGCCCGGCTGTTGTGCGACCTCCTCGCCGCCTGGCCGCTGCCGGTGCGAGAGTTGGTGCTGATCGGTCACAGCATGGGCGGGCTGGTGGCGCGCGGCGCCTGCGACGAGGCCGCCGCCGGGCATCTGCCTTGGCTGAAGCCGACCCGCATGGTGATTTGTCTGGGTTCGCCGCATCGCGGTTCTCCCCTGGCGAAACTGGGCCACTGGGCCACAACTGCCTTGCACCTCTCCAAGGTGACCGCGCCGTTGGGCAAAATCGCCGCTGCCCGCAGCGTGGGCGTCAAGGATTTGCGCCACGGGTTGCGCGCGCACGAGGAACGCACCCAAGCGGCGGCGGTCGCGTCCGGCGTGGCCTATCGCTTCATCAGCGCCAACCTGACCGAGGATCCCCATCACCCGCTCGGTCATATCCTGGGCGATGGTCTGGTCACCCTCCACAGCGCCACCGTCCCTGAATTGGCGGACGACGTGGATTCGGTTCG
>WBUJ01000210.1 GCA_008933795.1 Candidatus Contendibacter sp.
CGCAAGCGTAGCAATTCCGCTTGCTTCGGCAGTACCGCCAATCCCTGTTCAATCAGTTTCAGGCTTTCTTGCAGCGCTCCCCCCGACCGCCGCTGTCGAGCTTGTTGCAGGTATTCCTGGGCAATCCGTTCCAATCCCGCCTGCGCCTGGGCATTGCCCACATCCAGCTTCAGCACTTGCCGATAGGTCACTTCCGCATTGTTTCCCGTCGGCTCTGTCAACCGCTTGGCCTGCATCTGCGTGTCTGCCTGCTTGAGTAGCGTGTTAATCTCCTGCTCGCGCTTGGCCTGATCGGCTCGCCTCGTCTGCTGTCGTTCCGCCTCCTCCGCTTGCCGCCGCGCCGCTTCCTCCTGCTGCCGCGCCGCTTCCGCCTCTTGGCGGGCCTGCTCGGCTATCCGCGCCTTCACTTGGTCGCGCAACGCCAACAAACCCGGATGCCCCGCCATCACCGCCAAGCCTTGCTCGATCTGGGTCAAACTGGCCTCCAGCGCGCCCTGCTGAAAACTGCTCCGCGCCTGGGCGAAAAATAGCTCGGCATGTAATCGTTGTTCTTCCTCTCGCTCTTGTCGGGCCTTCGCTTCCGCGATCCCGCGCGCGACCGCTTCCCGCAACCGCAACAGCCCCTCATGGTTTGGAACTTTCTCCAACCCCTGTTCGATGAACTGGCTGCTGGCCGCATAATCGCTTTTCCGCTGAGCTTCTGCGGCCTGCGCCAGAGACTGGTCGGCCTCCTGGCGCCGTTGTTTGGCCGCTGCCTGCTGACGGGCCTTTTCGGTTTTGCGGCGTTCCGCCTCCTCCGCCTGGCGTCGCGCCTCTTCCGCCCGCCGCTGCGCGGTTTCGGCCATCCGCGCTTTCACCTGGTCGCGCAGGGCCAACAAATCCGGGTGATCGGGCACGGCCTGCAAGCCTTGTTCGATATGCGCCTGGCTGATTTCCAACAACCCTTCGGCAAAACTGCTCCGGGCGTTCTCCAAATATTGTTCGGCCTGCAATCGCAATTCTTGCTGGCGTTCCCGTTCAGCCTCTTGGGCTTGTCGTTCGATGATCTTCCGCTCGGCTTCCTGGCGCAGCCGCAACAATCCTTCGCGGCCCGGCGCCACCGCCAACCCTTTTTGGATCGGGTCCAGACTTTCCCGTGGCGCTCCGGATTCCAGGCGCTGCCGCGCCAGCCGTTCGTATTCCCTGGCGATGTTCTCCAATCCCGCCAGGGCCTGGGCATTGCCCCGATCCAGTTTCAGCACCCGCCGATACGCTGCCTCCGCGCTCTGCTCGGCCTCATCCGTTAGCAGTCCGGCCTGGAGTCGCGCCTCCGCCTGTTGCAACAACGTCGCGATTTCGGTCTCGCGCGACACGGGCGCCGTGTTGGCAACCGGTTGCGGGGGTTCGGGAAGCGTTTCGCTGCTCTCCGTGGCCGTTCTGGACCGGAAGGCGTACACGACCACGATCAACAGCACTGAAGCGCCGATCATCCCCAGCCAGAGGAATCGGCGCGGTCGTTTTAGCCATAGGCTGCGAAGGGTTCCGCTGGCGAATTCCACCATGGCCAGCGGAGAACCGCCGGTCGTCGCCTTGGGCTGCGAGCCGGTATCGCTGGGAATGACGAAATTGAGCGCCGCCAGAAACTCGCCAACATCCCGATACCGATCCGTGGATTTTTTCGCCAGCAACTTGTTCAGGATCGATTGGAGATTGGCGTGTTCCCTGGGCAGACTGGGGATGGGATCATGCAAATGCTTCAACACCACGGCGAGCGAACTATCGGCTTGATAGGGGGGATGCCCGACGAGCATCTCGTACAGCACCACGCCAAGACTGTACAAGTCAGACTGGAGCGTGGCGCCTTGTCCCATGGCCTGTTCCGGACTCATGTAGCCCGGACTGCCGACCGTTAGCCCGGTCATCGTATGGACCGTGCTCGATCCGGTCACCACGCGAGCGACCCCAAAATCGGTCAGCACGGGCGTTCCATCGTGGCGAAACATAATATTGGACGGCTTGACATCCCGGTGAATCACGCCTTTTTCATGAGCGTAGCCAAGCGCTTTCGCAATGGATCTGACGATGTGGATCGTGGAATCGAAGGACAACCCCCGCTTGATCCGGTCCCGAAGCGTGCCGTCGGACAGATACTCCATGGACAGAAAAAGCTGGTTGTCCTCGGAAACCCCAATGTCATAAATGGTGACGATATTGGGATGCAGCAACCGGGCGAGAATGCGGCCTTCCTTTTTGAAGCGCAGCGCGAACTCATCCTGATCGTCGGGTCCCCGCGCCAGGACCTTGATCGCCACCGCCCGCCCCAGCGAGTGCTGCACGGCGCGATACACGGTCGCCATCCCCCCGCGCCCGATCTCGCACTCTATTTCATAGCCTGGGATTTGGGCGAATCCCCCACGGCGCGGGCTTCCGTTCCCTTGGCCCGTCGCCGGGAAAGCGTCTGAAGGAGAGCGGTGGAAACTCAAGGCTCCTCCCCTTTATCCCGGCTCTCGCCCGCGCTGAGACGAGGGAAGAATCTTGTTGCGAACCCGATGGAGAGACATGATTGTGTTATTGATTGGTCTGGCGCAACCCGCTTCACGAGTATAGTTAAAGAACCGATTTTCCACTACCCGACTGTCCCTATTCTTTTCACATTGTCATCCCTTTCCGCACGAGGAGGGAGTTTTTTTGATCTGGCTCCCACACCCCAGCGCGGGAATGCCGTTTGGGCCACTGAAGCGTCGCTTGAGGCGGGCTCCCACGCTAGAGGATGTGGAGCCAGATCAAAACGCTGTCGATACGGGTTAGCGGGGTTAGCGGCCCAGAGCTCGGCTCCTTACGAGCGATTCCGTTGCGGGATAGGTGATCGCGCTTTTCGGCTTCTCAAGATGGTCTGCTACCGCTAAAAACCCAAGGCGAACAGCAGCGCGCTTTTGACTCGATCCATTTGGGCATCGCTCAGGGCGGCAATGAAAGGTCCGACCTTGGCTTTGGCCACGGTTTGCACGTGATCCAGATTGACGGCCCAAGTCTTGGGTACGCCATCTTCCGGGGTCAGGACCACCTCGCTGGGAATCTGGCGGATCGTGGAGGTGAGGGGAGCGACCGTCACTTCGCCCAGAACGTCCAGGATCGAGTTGCGCGTCAGGATCAGCACCGGCCGTTTCTTGTCGGGGGTTTTGAAGGTGTACCAACGAATCTCGCCGCGCCGCATCAGTCCCCCCAAACCTGCTCATCTTCCCAATCGTCGAATTCGCCCGGCGTCACCGGCTGGCGGAGATAGCCTTCCCGATGTTGCTGCTCCTGGACCTGCAACTCCAGTCGCGCCAAGGCCGCGCGCAAGGCGTCGCGCGCGAATGCCGAGCGGGATAGCGCGAGCCGGCCAGCAGCCCGATCGACCGCTTGGGCCAGCTCCTCTTCCAGCGTGATCTGCACGGTTCGCATCGGGGCATCTCCGGGATAGTGATTGATATCGCTATGGTAATGTGGGCGACAATAGCGACCAACGCCTTGTCGAATCAGGTCTCCCCGGTCATTATTCATCGCCGACCGGTTTTCCGGCGTCCATCCGGTTTGGGCCGAGGGCGTCCCGACGCTGCGGTGTGGTAAGGATTCTCACCGCCGCGAAATTCGACCCGAATCGGCGTGCCCCACAGATTCAGCCGCTTGCGGTAGACCCCGGCCAGATAGCGCCGGTAGGACTCCGGCACATGGTCAACCCGGTTACCGTGGATGATGATCATGGGTGGGTTATTTCCGCCTTGATGGGCGTAGCGCAGCTTGATGCTGTGGCCGTGAACCAGCGGCGGCTGATGAGCGGCCAGCGCGGCTTCGAGGATGCGGGTCAGCTCCGGAGTGGACAGTTTGCGAGTGGCGGCGGCGTAGGCTGCCCGGACGGAACCGAGCAGTTCGCCGACTCCCGTGCCGTGCAGGGCGGAAATGAAATGGATTTTGGCGAAATCGAGAAAGCCCAGCCGGCGATCGAGATCGCTTTTCACTTGGGCGCGGGTATCGGGGTCGAGGTGATCCCATTTGTTGACCGCCAGCGCCAGCGCCCGGCCGCTGTCCAGAATCAGGCCCAGCAGACTGGCGTCCTGTTCGCTGACGCCCTGCCGGGCGTCCAGCACCAAGACGACCACATGGGCTTGCTCGATGGCTTGCAGCGCCTTGATGACGCTGAATTTCTCCACCACTTCGCTGACCCGCGCCCGCCGGCGCACCCCGGCGGTATCCACCAATACGTAGCGTTGGCCGTCGCGCTCAAACGGCGCGGCGATGCTGTCGCGGGTAGTGCCGGGCAAGTCGCAGGCCAGCATCCGTTCCTCGCCCAGCAGGCGATTGACCAAAGTGGATTTGCCGACGTTGGGCCGCCCGACCACCGCCAGTTTGATCACCCCTTCCGGTTCATCCGGCGGCGGCGCTTCACCCACTTCGGCCGTGGCCGGCAAGGCGGCGAAAACCGCTTCCATCAGCGTTTCGACGCCTTGGTTGTGGACGGCGGCGATAACGTGCAGATGATCCAGGCCGAGCGCGTGAAAATCGGCGCTAAGCAGATGCGGATCGCGATGCTCGGCCTTATTGACGACGAGATGCACCGGCTTGCCGGCACGGCGCAACTGGCTGGCGATTTCTTCGTCCGCCACCGTCAGCCCGGCGCGACCGTCCACCAGCAGCAGCACGGCGTCGGCTTCTTCAATCGCCCGCCACGCCTGCTGCTGCACCATCCCCGCTAAACCCTCGTCCTCGCCGGTCAGACCGCCGGTATCCACCACGACATAGGGACTCGGGCCGCGCTGACCGATGCCGTACTGGCGGTCGCGAGTCAGGCCGGGCAGGTCCGCCACCAGCGCGTCGCGGGTGCGGGTCAGGGAATTGAACAGAGTGGATTTGCCGACGTTGGGTCGGCCGACCAGGGCGATCACGGGGAGCATGAGGAATTTAGCGAGCGTCGAAGGGGTGGTTGGAGGCGCCGGAACAGGTTCACGAAAAACCGACCGGCGGGTGGGCGGTTCCGGTCAACCGCGCCAGCGCCTCGCGGTACTTGGCGACGGTGTGGGCGACGATTTCCGGCGGCAGCTCCGGTCCCGGCGGTTGCTTGTTCCAGTCCAGCGTTTCCAGATAATCGCGCACGAACTGTTTGTCGAAGCTGGGCGGATTGACGCCGGGCTGGTATTGATCCGCCGGCCAGAACCGCGAGGAATCCGGCGTTAGCGCCTCGTCCATCAGCACCAGTCGCTCCTGTTCGTCCAGCCCGAACTCGAACTTGGTGTCGGCGATGATGATGCCCCGCATCAGGGCGTAGTCCGCTGCTTCCCGGTACAGCCTCAGGCTGGTTTCCCGCACCTGTTCCGCCAGTTCCCGCCCGATGACCGCCGCAATCTGTTCGAAGCTCACGTTCTCGT
>WBUJ01000325.1 GCA_008933795.1 Candidatus Contendibacter sp.
CGCCAGATTCAGGAAGCAACCGTCGAGGAACCCGACCAGGCGGTTTCGCCGGCGTCCTTGCCGCTGGCCGGTCGGACGGTGTTGTTGGTGGAGGACATCGATCTCAACCGGTCGATTTTAATGGATCAACTGACCGGCAACGGGGCGCGGGTGTTGGAGGCGCCCGACGGCGAGACGGCGGTGAGGCTGGCGGCCGAACCGGGGCTGGACATCATTTTGATGGACATTCAAATGCCCGGTATGGACGGTTTTGAAGCAATCGAGGCGATCCGGCGGATGTCCTGCGGGGCGCGGTTACCCATTCTTGGATTTACCGCCAGCGCGGATCGACCGACCCACGAACGCATCTTGCGGCTCGGGGCGGACGGCGTGGTCCACAAACCCATCACCGAACCCCAGTTGATCGACGCCATCCAACACGCCTTACGGCAGAACCGTGCCAGGAGCCTTTCATGAGCGACAACCGTTTTTTCATCCGCTGGACCCTGTCGTTTCTCCTCGTCGCCGCCGGGGTCGGCCTCTGTTACGCCGTCGTTGATGCACCCTTGGCGCGTTGGGCGCACCAGCACCAGTTGCGCCAGTTTGGCATTTTTCATGGCTTGCAAATGGCGTCCGATCTATTGGTCATCCTTTTGGTGCCCGCGTTGCTGGCGACGGGCTGGCGGCGTTACCGACTACACCGGTTCACGGTGACCGATCGCTTGGCTTGGCATGCCGCGCTGGCCGTCGGCGCGGTTTCGTTGCTCAAGTATCCTTTGAAATTCGCCTTTGGCCGGGCGTGGCCCGAAACCTTTTACCACGGTAATCCCTCGCTGTTGAGCGATGGCATTTACGGTTTTTTCCCCTTTCACGGCGCGACGGCTTACGGTTCGTTCCCGTCCGGTCATGCGGCGGTGGCGGCGGCCGCCGCCGCCGTGATTTGGCGCTACGCGCCACGCTATCGGGTAGGGGCCGTCGGTCTTTGGGTCGCGGTCGCGGTCGGGCTGTTGGGCGCTTATTATCACTTCGCGGGCGACGTTCTCGCCGGTACGTGGCTGGGTCTTTGGGTCGCCGCGCTAGTGATCCGGTTCGATGCCGCCGCGCCGGACCAAACCGTGGCGCGCCGCGAATAAATCAACAAATCAAAGGAGGCAGTGAAGATGTCTTCCGAAAAAAATACCACTGGTATCCTG
>WBUJ01000015.1 GCA_008933795.1 Candidatus Contendibacter sp.
TGAGGGTTCTCGCGGTGTGGAAACGACAGGGCGGCGCGCACCGGTGGTCTCGCCGTGCGTCTGGCCGAACCCAGGTAGAGTAATCGTAGCGGTTGCTTGCAAGCAATCCATGCCCGCCCTGGCGCGGGGGAGGGATTGCGCGTTGGCGGCAGGCAACAAAAACCTTGCCGGAGCGGCGTGGGGACCAAGCGGCGCGGCGGTCTGGCTCCCGCGCCGAAGCGGGGGAGCCCGCCCCGGCCCGATGTGGCTACTTGGCGAACCGCTGGACTGCTACGATTCCGGACCCATCCCCGCGCCGGAACGCGGGAACGAGAACCGATCAAAACTTTTGCGTCAGCCCGCTAGGCGTAATCGGTCGGCAGGTCGCGCCGCAACGCGGTCAACACCAGTTCGCCCGCCTCGGGACTGGCCACGCCGAGCGATCAAACAGAAGTTTAGTCTTGGGTCAGTAGCTTGGCACGATGCTTGATTGGGACTGGGAAAGCACAGAGAAGAGGATGCACGATGAAACCGAACCGCCAGGCAAGCGAACATACTTTTCGAAGCTGGGATGGCGCCGAATTGTTCTACCGGGCATGGCTGCCCGAACCGGGCGTTACCCAAGCAGTCATCCTGTTCCATCGCGGCCACGAGCATTCCGGCCGCTGGCGGGAGGTGGTGGATCAACTCGATCTGCCCGATTTCGCCCTGTTCGCCTGGGATGCCCGTGGTCACGGTCGCAGCCCCGGCGAGCGCGGCTACGCGGAGCATCTTGGGGTGCTGACGCGGGACGTGGATACGTTTGTCGGCCACGTTTCCCGCCATTACGGCATCCCGATGGAGAACATCGCCGTGCTCGCGCATAGCGTCGGCAGCGTGCTGGTTTCGACTTGGGTCCACGACTACGCGCCGAAAATCCGCGCCCTGGTGCTCGGCAGCCCGGCATTGCGGGTTCGGCTGTACGTTCCCTTTGCGATTCCGGGCCTGCGCCTGTTGCTGAGGTTCAAGCCGAAAGCCTTCGTCAACAGCTACGTCAAGGCGAAATTGCTGACTCACGATCCCGCCAAAATCGAAAGCTACGACGCCGATCCGCTGATTACCCGTTGCATCGCGGTCAATCTGCTGGTGGATTTGTTCGACGCGGGCCGCAAGCTGGTGGAGGACGCGGCGGCGATTACCGCGCCGACCCTGGTGCTGACCTCCGGCGCGGATTGGGTGGTGGATCAGGACATCCAGCGTCAGTTCTTTGAGCGGCTGGGTTCGCCGGTGAAGGAAATGCATGTTTATCCCGGCTTTTTCCACGACACCTTCAACGAGAAGGACAATCATTTGCCGCTGAGCGCCGCGCGCCGCTTCATTCTGGAAGCCTTCGCCCAGCCCCGCCGGGAACCGTCCTTGCTGGAGGCCGACCGTAACAGCCCGACCCAGCGCGAGTACGAAACCCTGGCCAATCCGCTGTTGCCCTTTTCGTTCAAGGGCATCCAGTACGCCTTGACGCGCTGGATGATGAGAACCCTCGGCGCCCGGTTGAGCCAGGGCCTGAAGCTCGGCGTGGAGACCGGCTTCGATTCGGGCGCGACCCTGGATTACGTCTATCGCAACCAGGCCGAGGGGTTGACCGCGCTGGGCCGGCTGATCGACCGGAATTATCTGAACGCCATCGGCTGGCGGGGCATTCGCCTGCGCAAGGCGCACCTGGAAAAACTGCTGCGCCGGGCCATGACCGAGCTGCGCGCGGCGGGTCAGCCGGTTCACATCGTGGATATCGCCGCCGGCCACGGCCGTTACGTGCTGGATGCCGTGCGGGAGCATTCCGCAATTCCCGCAACCGGCCTGTTGCGGGATTTCAGCGATGCCAACGTGGAAGCAGGGCGGCGACTCATCGCCGAATACGGTCTCAACGACCGTTTCGCCTTTGATCGGGGGGATGCTTTTGATCGGACCAGCCTCGCCGCGCTGCCCCGAATCGCCACCATCGGCATCGTCTCCGGTCTGTATGAACTATTCCCCGCGAATGCCCCGGTGCGCGCGTCCCTGGCGGGTCTGGCCGAAGCAGTCGCTCCTGGCGGCTATCTGCTTTACACCGGCCAACCCTGGCACCCGCAGATCGAATTCATCGCCCGGACGCTGACCAGCCATCGGAACGGTGCGCCGTGGGTGATGCGGCGTCGGACCCAGCAGGAAATGGATCAACTGGTCGCCGAGGCCGGTTTCGAGAAAATCGCGCAAGAAGCCGACCCGTGGGGGATTTTCACCGTATCGCTGGCCCGACGGCGGGCGAGGGCAGCGTCATGATCAGTCTGTACGCGCTCAAACCAGGATTCCAGAACCTGCTGCGGCCGGTCGCGCGCTGGCTGCACGGTCGCGGCGTCAGCGCCAATCAGGTCACGGTCGCCGCGCTGGTGCTGGCGGTCGCCGTGGCCGGGGTCATTGCGCTGTGGCCAACGCCGGCGACGCTGTTGCTATTGCCGCCGGTGTTGTTCCTGCGCATGGCGTTGAACGCCCTCGACGGAATGCTGGCCCGCGAGTTTCAGCAACCGACTTCGTTGGGAGCGGTGCTGAACGAACTGGGCGACGTGCTGGCGGATGCCGCGCTGTATCTGCCGCTGGTGCTGATGCCCGGCGTATCGGCTACGCTGGTCGTGGCGCTGGTGCTGCTGGCGCTGCTCAGCGAATTCTGCGGCGTGGCGGCGGTGCAAATCGGCGCCCGTCGCCGCTATGACGGACCGATGGGCAAAAGCGACCGCGCCCTGCTGCTCGGCGGGATCGCGGTGTTGCTGGGTTGCGGCGTACCGGCCGGTTTCTGGTTGACGGTTACGCTGTGGGTTGCCAACGGCTTGTTGATTCTGACCTGTTTCAACCGATTGCGGGCCGCGCTGCGGGAGGTAACGCCATGTCCATAACTCTGGCATCGCCGGTGCTGGCAATCCTGGGCGGGGTGTGGGCGCTGCTGGCGCTGGCGACCGCCGTGGTGTGGTGGCTGGCGCCGGCGCCCGACAGCGAATTGCGCCAGCGGGTTCGCAGTTGGTGGCTGATCGTGGCGCTGTGTTCGCTGGCGCTGATGTTCAGCCGCGCCGCCGCTCTGGTGTTTTTCGGCGTGATCAGCTTCCTGGCGCTCAAGGAATACCTGACCCTGATTCCCACCCGCCAAACCGACCGCCGGGTACTGTTCTGGGCCTATCTGAGCATCCCGATGCAGTACTTCTGGATCGGGATCGAATGGTACGGGATGTTCATCATTTTCATCCCGGTTTACCTGTTCCTGCTGCTACCGGTGGCGATGGTGCTGACCGGGGAAACGCAGGGCTATTTGCGCGCCGCCGGCACGCTGCATTGGGGCTTGATGAGCATGGTGTTCAGCCTGAGTCACCTGGCCTATCTGCTGGTGCTGCCGCAAGGGGAATATGCCCATGTCAACGGTCCGGGCTTGGCGCTGTTCCTGCTGGTGCTGACCGAGTTGAATGACGTAGCGCAATACTGCTGGGGCAAGCTGTTGGGCAGGCACAAAATTTCGCCTGCGGTCAGCCCGAACAAGACGGTGGAGGGCTTTGTCGGTGGGGTGTTGACCACTGTACTGCTGGCGGCGCTGCTGGCGCCGTGGCTGACGCCGTTCTCCGTCCTCGATGCGCTGCTGGCCGGTGCGCTGATCGCGGTGGCCGGCTTCTTCGGCGACTTGAGCCTGTCGGCGCTGAAGCGCGATCTCGGCATCAAGGATAGCGGCAATCTGTTGCCGGGCCACGGCGGCATTCTCGACCGGGTGGACAGCCTGACCTACACCGCGCCGCTGTTCTTTCACTTCACCCGCTACTTCTATTTTTGAACGCCACCATGGGCTACGCCGCGCTGCGCTGGTTATTTTTCCTGCTGATCGTCAAGCCGTTTCTGCTGCTGGCGGTCGGGGTCAACGTGCGCCACCGCGACCGCCTGCCCGCCGCCGGTCCCGCCCTGATCGTCGCCAACCACAACAGCCACCTCGATGCGCTGGTGTTGATGGCGATGTTACCAGTGTGGTTGTTATCCCGCGCGCGGCCGGTGGCCTCGGCGGAGTACTTTCTGAGCAATCGCTGGCGGGCTTGGTTCGCCACCCGCGTGATCGGAATCATTCCAGTGGCGACCAGCGGCGTCCGGTCGCACGCCGACGTGCTGGGGCCGGTGCGGGATGCGCTGGCGGCGGGCGACATCGTGATCTTTTTCCCGGAAGGCACTCGCGGCGAACCGGAACGGTTGGGCAAACTCAAGACTGGCATCGTCTGGCTGGCCCAGCAGTTGCCGACCATGCTCATTTATCCGGTTCGTCTGCACGGGCTGGGCAAGGTGTTGCCCAAGGGCGACTGGTTGCCGGTGCCGTTCTTCTGCGACGCCTGGGTGGGCGAGCCGCTGCATTGGAGCGGTGACCGACGCCAGTTCCTGGCCGCGTTGTCGGCAAGCCTGGGAGGTTAGGGGATGGAACCGTCGGTTATGGCCATTTCGGTTGAGCGTCTGGACTTGTCCCTCAGCGAAGCCGACACCCGCGCCAAGCTCATTGACCCCGCGCTGCGGGCGCGGGGCTGGACCGAGGACCTGATCCGGCGCGAGGAAACCGCCGGGACCATCGAGATCATCGGCGGCAAGGCGCGGCGGCGGGCGCGCGGTCAGGTGGATTACACCCTGCGGCTCAAAATCGCCGTCGCGGCCCAACCGGTGGCGGTGGCGCTGATCGAGGCCAAGAAGGAAAGCTTGCCGCCGGGTCACGGTCTCGATCAGGCCAAGGCTTACGCGCACAGCAAGCGGCTTAACGTGCCTTTCGTCTTTGCTTCCAACGGCCATCAATTCGTCGAATACGACCGTTTCACCGGCCTGACCCAGCCGCCGCGTCCGCTGAATGAGTTTCCCACGCCGGAAGAACTGCGCCGGCGTTACGAACAGGGCATGGGTTTCAGTCTGGACGACGAGGCTGCGAAACCGTTGTTGACGCCCTATCCGGGTGGCGAGGGCGGGCGACGGTATTACCAGGACGCGGCGATTCGGGCGGTGCTGGAGAAGATCGCCCGTTGCCAGTGCGGTGACGAGCCTCGGCGCGCGCTGCTGGCGCTGGCTACCGGCGCGGGCAAGACCTTCATCGCGGTGAATCTGCTCAAGCGCATCGCCGATGCCGGCCAGTTGCGGCGGGCGCTGTTCGTCTGTGACCGCGACGAGTTGCGCGCGCAGGCGCTGGGCGCGTTCCAGAACGTGTTCGGGGCCGACGCCGCCGAGGTGTTCAAAACCCCGGACGGCGGCAACAACGCCAAAAATGCCCGCGTTCACATCGCCACCTATCAGACCCTCGGCGTGGAAGGGGAGGGCAATGATGCCAGCTTTCTGACCACCTGTTACCCGGAAGACTCTTTCAGCCATGTGGTGATTGATGAGTGTCACCGTTCGGCCTGGGGCAAATGGTCGCAGGTGCTCACGCGCAACCCGAACGCGGTGCAAATCGGCCTGACCGCCACCCCACGCCGGATCAGGATCGGCAAGCGCACCCGGGAAGCCGAGCAGGACGCGCGGATCGCCGCCGACAATCTGAAATATTTTGGGGAGCCGGTCTACGAGTACGACATGGCCCAGGCCATGGAAGATGGCTATCTGGCGGTATGCGAGATCGTGAAGGGGCGGGTGAATCTGGATCATACCGGCATCACCTTGGAGGAGATCATGGCCCGCTTCCCGCGAGACGCGGTGACCGGTCGGCTCATTAGCAGGGACGAGTTGAAGGAGCGGTACGAGAAAACCCAGTACGAGGACCAGATTCTGTTGCCCGACCGGGTGTTGGCGATGTGCCAGGATTTGTTCGACTCTTTGCTGGCCACCGGCGGCCCGGAACAGAAGACCATCATTTTTTGCACCCGCGACCGCCATGCCGATGATGTGGCGGCGGTGATGAATAATCTCTACGCCCGCTGGTGCAAGGCTAATGGCCGGGAACGGCTGGACTGTTATGCTTTCAAATGCACCGCCGCTGCCAGCGGCAACGACCAGTTGCCGGATTTTCGCGGCGCGGCGCGACACCACTTCATCGCTACGACCGTGGATTTGCTGACTACCGGCGTGGACGTGCCCGCCGTGGGCAACATCGTGTTTTTCAAATACGTGCGCTCTCCCATCAGCTTTTACCAGATGATCGGTCGCGGGACCCGTATTGATCTGGCCACCGGCAAGCTGATGTTCCGGGTTTACGACTACACCGGCGCCACCGATCTATTCGGCTTGGAGTTCGTGACGCCGCCGCCCTCGTCCGGTGGCGCGGGCGAAAATCCGCCGCCACCTTACGCCACCGTGATCGTGGACGGGTTTGATGTGCGGGTGAGCGAGGCCGGGCGCTTCGTGATCGTTCAGGAGGATGGTCAGGCCAGGCCGATTGCGGTGGAGGAGTACAAATCCCGGTTGGCGACCCGCTTGATCGCCGAAGCGCCGACGCTGGAGGAATTCCGGCGGCGCTGGACCCAGCCGGAGGAGCGGCGGGCGCTGCTGGATCGGCTGGTGCATTCCGGCTATGCGCCCAGCGTGTTGCAAATGCTGGAAGAGATGAACGATTACGATTTATACGACGTGCTGGCGGATTTGGGGTTTGGGCTGTCGCCGCGCACCCGCAGTGATCGGGCGCTGGCGTTCGGCTACAAGCACGAGGATTGGTTGCGGGGTTTGCCGGAGCCGACCACCGCCGCGATTCGCGCCATTGTCAGCCAGTTCGAGAAAGGCGGCACCGACGGGCTGGAAAATCCTAAAATCTTCCAGACGCCGGAAGTCAAAAAGGCGGGTGGTCTCGCGGCCCTGCAAGCGGGCGGCAAACCGGCGGATTTGCTGACGGAGACCAAGATCAGGATGTTTTCGGCGTGAGGACCGAAATGATGACTGCAATGAAGATGACAAATGCGATTCTAGAAAGAGAAGAGGATTCGGCGTTTATCGCTGAGTTGGAGAAAAAGTTAATACAGACTGACGACACAACCGCCCGCGCCCATCTCGATGCGGGATTTCCGATCTACTATATGGAAGAAAATACCCCTGAAAATTTGATCGTCAAGGAGTATCCAAATGGTCGGCGGCAATGGATATGCTTGGTTAATGACCAAGAACAAGTTGTTAAGGAACTATGATCCGGCCACAGTTATGGATTATCGCTGGCCCCAATGGGGCAGGGAAAAGTACGTTTGTAGATAAGATCAACATCGCGCACCGTATTCCGCTTGTGAATCCTGACAGCATAGCCCGTGCGCTGAGCGATAGAACTCATGCAAGTATTGAGGCCGGTCGGCAAGCTGTCGAAATGCGCCGGATATATCTTGCAAATAACACGAGTTTTGCCTTGGAAACCACATTGACCGGACACAGTGAACTGATGCTGATGGGCCAAGCAAAAGCAGCCGGTTACAAGGTGAATCTGGTTTACATTGGCTTGCCGAACGCCAGCTTGTCTCGACTCCGGGTCGCGGAACGGGTACGTCAAGGCGGTCACGATGTACCGCTAGCCGATATTTTTCGACGCTACAGCCGTAGCTTGCAAAATCTTGCTCCGGCATTGGCACTGGCGGATCGTGCCTATGTGCTGGATAACGCCTATAAAGGCTGCCGTTTGTTGTTTTCCCTGGAAGCGGGGCGTATCAAACATCGTTCGCTTAAAATGCCAGAATGGGCTAACCGAGCAATACCTGATTATTACCTAAATTTTGGTTCCGCAGGATGAGGCCATGAAGGAATTGAAAGAATTACCGGCAGGGTGGCGGTGGGTTTGCATTGGGGAAATCTGCGAGTTTCAATATGGTAAATCACTACCAGAATCAAATAGAGCGTCGGGTAACGTGGCAGTTTACGGCTCGAATGGAATTGTCGGCTTTCATGAGATTGCTTTGACTACAGGACCGACAATTATAATTGGAAGAAAAGGCTCAATAGGTCAAATTCACTTTTCACCTGATCCCTGTTTCCCTATTGATACAACTTATTTTGTTGATCGATTGAGGAAAGATGTTGATCTCCAATGGTTTATTTATGCACTGCACATAGCTTCTCTAGACAAACTTAATAAAGCTAGCGGTGTTCCTGGTCTGAATCGTGAAGATGCTTATAAAGTATCTATTCCTCTCCTGCCTCTCCCCGAACAACGCCGCATCGCTGCTCTTCTCACCGAACAACTCGCCGCCGTGGAGCAGGCGCGTAAGGCCACTGAAGCGCAGCTTGAAGCGGTTTGCGCTTTACCTGCTACCTATTTGCGGGAAGTATTCGAGAGTGAGGAGGCGAAGAAGTGGCCTCTACATAGAATTAGTGATTTCGCAGAAACTTGTAGCGGTACAACTCCTTCTCGTAGTCGTGCAGATTACTTTAGAGGAAATATACCTTGGATTAAAACTACAGAACTTAAAGATGGAGAGATTACACAAGCTGAAGAATATATTAATGACTTGGCAATTAAGGAAACTTCTCTAAAGATACTTCCGAAAGGAACTTTATTGATTGCGATGTATGGACAGGGAAAAACACGAGGGCGTACTGGCCTCCTAAATATTGAGGCAACTATTAATCAAGCCTGCTTTGCAATTCTTGCAAAATCAGATGTATTTGATTCTCGTTTTTTGCAAATGTGGTTTATCCGTAATTATAAGAGGTTAAGAGATGAATCAGAATTTCGAGGAGGGAATCAACCAAATCTTAATGGTGAAATACTTAGAAATCAACAGGTCTGTTTGCCATCTATTCAAAAACAAAAGTCGTTAGTTATCGCTTATAATGATCGAATTACATTTCTAAAACAATTAAGCTCGGCAGTTGAAAACGAGGCTAAATTAGTGAACGATTTACCCTCTGCTCTATTTCGACAGGCATTTTCAGGAGCCATCTAATCATGCCGCGCGGTAATCTAAAAACCACCAGCGGCAAACCCCGCGCCACCCGCCAATCCGTCGATCAGGCCATCAAATCCATCTGCGACATCATGCGCCGGGGCAACATGGCCGGCGCGATGCAATATGTCCCGGAACTCACCTGGATTTTGTTCCTGCGCATCCTCGACGAAATTGAAACCCAGGAGCAGGACGAAGCGGAAGCCCTGGGCATCGCTTTCACCCCCTCGCTGGCCGCGCCCTACCGCTGGCGGGACTGGGCCGCGCCGGCCGGAACCCAGCGCAAGGCTCTGGAAGACGGTAGGTCAGGCGGTTTTTTCGCCTTCGTCAACGGCCAGTTGCTCCCCCATCTCAAGCATCTGGAACGCCGGCCCGGCGCCACCGTGCGGCAAAAGATGATCAGCGAGATCATGAGCAGCGTGGAGCGGGTGCGCATCGACACCGAACGCAATTTCCGCGACGTGCTCGACCGGGTTCACGACCTCAGCCAGCAGACGATTGACCCGACCCACGTTTTCACCCTCTCCCAGGTCTACGAAGGGCTGTTGCTCAAAATGGGAGAGAAAAACAACGACGGCGGCCAGTTCTTCACCCCCCGCGAAGTGATCCGCGCCATGGTGCGGGTGATCGCCCCGCAAATCGGCGAGACGGTCTACGATCCCGGTTGCGGCACCGGCGGCTTTCTCGCCCAAAGCTACGAACACCTCAAACAGGCGCTCGACCGGGCCAGCGCACCAGCGGAACACTACACCACGCTCAAGGAACGCACCTTCTACGGCCGGGAAAAGGAAAACCTGATTTATCCCATCGCCCTGGCCAATCTGGTGCTGCACGGCATCGACCATCCGCACCTCTGGCACGGCAACACCCTGACCGGACAGGAAAGCTACGGCGGGCTGTTCGAGGGCGCCCCCGCGCTGTTCGATGTCATCCTCACCAACCCGCCGTTCGGCGGCAAGGAAGGTCAGGACGCTCAAACCCGCTTTGACTACAAAACCGGCGCGACTCAGGTACTGTTCCTGCAACACGTCCTCAAAAGCCTCAAACCCGGCGGGCGCTGCGGCATCGTGGTAGACGAAGGGCTGCTGTTTCGCACCAACGAAGACGCTTTTGTGAAGACCAAGCGCAAGCTGCTGGACGAATGCGAGCTCTGGTGCATCGTCAGCCTGCCGGCAGGCGTGTTCACCCAGGCCGGCGCGGGCGTCAAAACCAACCTGCTGTTCTTCACTCAGGGCCAGCCGACCCGGCGCATCTGGTATTACGACCTGTCCGAAGTGAAAGTTGCCAAGAAAAAGCCGTTCACCCTGGCGCATTTCGATGAGTTTTTCCATCTGCTGCCCGAACGCGGCGACAGCGCGCAAAGCTGGACCGTGGACTTCACCACTCGCAAGCGCCGCGCCGCCGAGGAGGCGACGCCGTTGCACGAGCAGGCCCGGCAAAAGCGCCAGGAAGCCGCCCGGTGCAAGGAACGCCTCGAAGTGCTGCGCATCCCGGATCGCCAGGACCGGGACTGGGCCGCCATCGAGCAGGCCGAACGCCAGATGCAGAGTCTTGCCAGGGAAGCCCGCGAACTGGCCAGCAAAGCCGAAGCTATCGAAAACGCCGTCTATGACCTCAAAGCGGTCAATCCCCATAAAACCCTGGAAACCGATGCTCGCACGCCCGCCGAACTGCTCGATCTGATCGAGGCGAAAGGCCGGGAAATCGCCGAGGCGTTGGCGGTGTTGCGTTCCCTTACCCCCAACCCCTTTCCCAAAGAGAGAGGGTTAGGGTGATGGAACCGTCTTCGGTAGAATGCCGGGGCTTCAACCAGGAGAGATGAAGATGATGGCCAGTTTTCCGTTGCTTGCGATAGTCGTTGCCGCCTACACCCTGTTGGCCCTGGCCGCGCCGGGTTGGCTGGATTCGGTGTTGTTTGGTTTGCCGCTGCTGTCCGGGGCGGTGCTGCCGTTCCAGGGCGGCGACCTGTTGCTGGTGATCGGCCTGTTTTTGTTGTGCGTCGAGATTTACCGCGCCACCAGCAGTTCCACCGGCGCGATTCTCAACCATGTCCTGTCGCTGGTGGTGTTCATCATCGCCCTGATCGAGTTGCTGGTCATGCCGCGCATGGCCAACATGACCTTTTTCCTGATCGTGCTGATGACCGTGAGCGACGTGATCGCCGGCTTCACCGTGACCATTTCCACCGCCCGGCGCGACATGCAGCATCCCTGAGCGCGAATCCGACGACGCCAGCGAGTTTCATGCCTTTCTCATGTCTGCCTCCGAATTTTCCCTGATCGACCGCTATTTCGCCGCCCATGACCTGCATCGACCCGATGTGGCGCTGGGCATCGGCGACGACTGCGCGCTACTGGTTCCGCCCGCCGGCCAACAGTTGGTGGTGACGATGGATACCCTGGTGGCGGACGTGCATTTCTTCGCCGCCGCCGACCCGGAAGGGCTCGGCCATAAGGCGCTGGCGGTGAATCTGAGCGATCTGGCGTCCATGGGCGCGACGCCGGCCTGGGCGACGCTGGCGCTGACCCTGCCCAAGGCGAACGAGGATTGGCTGGAACGATTCTGCCGGGGCCTGTTCGCGCTGGCGGATCGTTACGACGTGCAACTGGTGGGTGGCGACACCACCCACGGCCCGGTGACCACCCTCACGATTCAGGCGCACGGCTTTGTCCCGCCGGGTTCGGCGCTGCGCCGCGACGGCGCGCAACCGGGCGATGGCGTCTACGTCACCGGCACGCCGGGCGACGCCGGGTTGGCGCTGGCGGCGGCGTATGGCAAGGCGTTGGTCGTCCCCGAAGGTCGGGTTTATGCCCAGCAACGGTTGGAGCGTCCGGAACCGCGTCTGGCCGAAGGCGTGGCCTTGCGCGGCGTCGCCAGCGCCGCCATCGACATCTCCGACGGGCTGGCGCAAGACCTCGGCCACATTCTGGAGCGGAGTGGCGTTGGCGCACGGCTGGAGGTGGAACGCCTGCCGCTGTCGCCGGCCTTGGCCGCCAGCCTCGATTGGGACGCCGCCATCGTGACCGCCCTGGCCAGCGGCGATGACTACGAGTTGTGCTTTACCGTCCCGCCGGAACGGGTGGCATGGCTGGAAAGCGTGGCGAGAGGTTGGGAGTGTCGCTGCACCCGGATCGGCGTCATCACGGCGGAACCGGGTTTGCGCTTGGTTCGCGCCGATGGTTCCGCCTTTCGCTTGGAGCGGCTGGGTTATGACCACTTCGGCTGAATGATTGATGACCATGCCTTCCGACACTCCCCGGCGCTCTGGCCGGGACATTCTGCGGATTTTTGTCAGCGGCCGGATGCTGACTGCCCTGCTGATGGGCTTTTCCTCCGGCCTGCCGCTGCTGCTGGCCACCGGATCGGTGTTGCAAGCTTGGCTGAAAGAGTCGGGCGTCGATCTGGGCACCATCGGCCTGTTCGCGCTGGTCGGGCTGCCATACACGTTGAAATTTCTATGGGCGCCGCTGCTGGACCGCTTCACTCCCATCGCCGCGCTGGGCCGGCGGCGCGGCTGGCTGCTGCTGATCCAACTCACGCTGATCCTGGCGATTGCGGGATTGGGCCTGACCGACCCCGCGCTGAGTCTGCCGGGAGTCACGCTAGCGGCGTTTCTGGTGGCGTTCTTCTCCGCCTCGCAGGACATCGTCATCGACGCCTACCGGCGCGAATCGCTGGCCGACGACGAGCAGGGCCTGGGTGCTTCGCTGTACGTCAACGGCTACCGGATCGGACTGCTGCTGTCCTCCGGCGGCGGACTGATCCTGGCCGATTTCATCCCATTTCAGGCGGTCTACTGGGTCATGGCGGCGGCAATGTTGCCCGGTTTGATCACCACCCTGTTCTGCGTCGAACCGGTGGTGCCAATGGGGACGCCCCGCACTCTGCGCGATGCAGTGGTGCAGCCGTTCGTGGAATATTTCTCGCGCCATGACGCCGTGCTGATCCTGTTGTTCGTGTTGCTGTACAAGGTCGGCGAGATGATGGCCAGCCAGATGACCACGCCGTTCTATCTGGACCTCGGTTTCAGCAAAACTGAAATCGGCACCATCGTCAAACTGTTTGGCTTCTGGGCGACGGTGATCGGCGGACTGCTCGGCGGGGTGCTGATGCTGCGGCTGGGCATGTACCGCGCGCTGTGGCTGTTTGGCGTGTTGCAGGCGATTGGGCTGATCGGCTTCGTCATTCTGGCCCGGCTCGGCCACAGCCTGCCCGGTCTGGCGCTGGCCATCACCAGCGAGAACCTGTTCAGCGGCATGGCGACCACGGCTTACGTGGCGTTCATGGCCACCCTCACCAACAAGAAATTCACCGCCACGCAATACGCCTTGCTCAGCAGCCTAATGGGTATTCCCCGAGTGATCGTCAACACGCCGACCGGCTATCTGGCCGAGTGGCTGGGTTGGGAAGGTTTCTTCCTGTTCTGCATGTTGTCCACCGTGCCGGGCCTGTGGCTGCTGACCCGGTTCCGGGCGTGGATGGAGGCGGAACAATCCACGCAGCCCGTTTGATTCAGGTCAGCCGCAGCGTGGCGATCATCACCCCGGTTCTCATTCCCACGTTCCCACGTGGGAATGCGTCCAAACTGCTCCCGCAGCCCGCAAGGTTGTAATACCGGGATGGGGCTCCCACGCTGGAGCATGGGAGCCAGACCGGGTACCCGTCGCTACCTGTCAAAACTTTTGCGGCAGCCCACTACAAGCAAAGTGCTATAATTTTACCAGCATATTGCTTGAGAATCTGAAGCCATGCCCAGCCTGGTGATCAAAGACTTTCCCGAATCCCTGCACGGTCGGTTGCGGGCCGAAGCGGCGCAGCATCATCGCTCGCTGACCCGGCAGGTCATTTATTTACTGGAAACGGTTTGCGGGCAACCCAATCCAGCCGCAAACACTGCGGAAACTCACTATGCCGTACCGGCAGAAGTCCAGGCGCTATTTGACGCCGCTTTTCACGACCAGGATGGCAATGCCCTGCTGGCCCGCCTGATGCGCGAAGCCGCCGAGCAGGAACTCCAACGCCAACGGCGCCGCGCCGCTGTCGCCGCCATCAAGCAGGCGCGGGCGGAAACGACGCCGCAATCCGCTGAGGCCATTCAAACGGCCCTGGCGGAGTTGCGCCGATGAACACTGCGGCTTCGGCCATCCCGACGTGCGTGGTGGACGCCAGCGTCGCTGTGAAGTGGTTTGTGCCCCAGAATCCGGCGGAAGCAGATAGCGAGATCGCGCTGGCGCTGCTGGACGCCTACGCCGACGGGCGGATTCGGCTGATGGAACCGCCGATCTGGCGGGCGGAAGTGGCGGCGGTGCTGGTCCGGCTGCTGCCTGACCCACTGGAATCGCAACTGGCCCGGTTATGGGCGCTCGACTATCACAACGCCGACAGCGAAGCCGTGCTGATTGCGGCGGGGCGGCTGGCGGTGACGCTCAATCATCATCTGTTCGACACGCTTTATCATGCCACGGCTTTGAGTCAGCCCCATGCGGTGTTGGTCACCGCTGACGAACGCTACTTCAGCAAGGCCGCCACCCTGGGCCAGATCATACGGTTGCGCGACTGGTCCGTGTCGTGCAGCGCCTGACCTGGTTCCGGGTTAAGGTTTATCCACGGCACAGAAGGCACGGGAGAGTAGTAGGGTGGGCATTGCCCACCAACACGCCCGCGCCATACCTCCTCGTACTGTAGACGTCGTCCACCCTGCAACTATCCAGTAGTAGGGTACGCAATGCGTATCCTACTACTGGATAGAGGCGAAGCAGGGAGCGCTGCCCGTTTGATTCAGGTCAGCCGCAGCGTGGCGATCATCACCCCGCGATCCTCCGGGCAGGCCTTGAGGGTGAAGCCCATCGCCCGGCACAGCGCCAGCATCGGTTGGTTTTCGCACAGGATTTCCCCGAACAACTCGCGGATGCCCTGATCGCGGGCGTAACCCATCAGCCGCCGTAGCAACAGGCTGCTCAGTCCCATGCCGACGGCGTCCCGCATCAGGATGATGGCGAATTCGGCGCGCTCCCGGTCGGTGTCGCTGACGATCCGCGCCACGCCACAGTTTTCCGGCGGTTGCCCCGGCCGCTGCCGCAATACCCCTAGCGCCATTTCCCGGTCGTAGTCGATCTGGGTGAGCCGCGCCGCGTCGGCGTGAGTTAATTCCTTAAGCCCGTGCATGAAGCGCATCCGAATCTCTTCCGGCGACAGTTGGGTGAAACCGGCGATGAAGGCCGGTTCATCTTCCGGGCGCACCGGGCGAATCAGTAAAGTGGCGCCGTCCGGCAGCGTCAAGGTCTCCTCCAATTCGCGCGGATAGGGTCGGATTGCCAGCCGCCGGTGGGCCGGGCCGGCGAACGCGGCGACACCGATCCGCGCGCCGCCGACCACCATCCCATCGGCCCTGGTGAACGCGAGCGCCAACTCCAGCTCCGCCACTTCGCCCAGATCGGCCACCAGTTGCGCGACCTTGACCAGCGTCAGCGCGAAATCGTCCAGCCAGCCAGCGAGGTGAATCGCCGCGTTTTGCAGTTGCCGGCCGGCCAGCGTGTGGACGACGGCCTCCCGCGCCAGCACCGGGTTGAGCGGCGGCAGGGCGGCGGCGAATTCGTCGGCGAACACTGCTGCTGGGCCGCCTGGCCCGAACAGCAGCACGGGACCGAAGGCTGGATCGTGAACCATGCGAATGGTCAACGCCAGCGACCCGGTGGGTGAAGGGGACGCGGGAACCTCGCCGTCTGAGGCCAGCGCGATGCCGTAGGCGGTCAACAGGCCGCGATGTTCCGCCACGGTCAACTCACGGCGGCCGGCGGCCAACGCGGTTTGAATCAGTTGCCGCGCGGTGGCGAGATCGGCGCCGAACAGTTCCGGCCGATCCGGCGGCGTTTCCATCAGCCCGATCTGGTTGCACTGATGACGCCAGCGCTGTATGAAGGCGCGGATCGCATCGTTGGGGGTGTCGTAGCTCGGAATGCTCCGGGCCAGGAACCGTTGCCGGGCCTCGCGGGCGCTGTCCGCGCCCAGCCAGCAGGCCAGGACGCCGGGGCGCGCGCCCGCGCGGGAACGCCCGACGGTTTCGATCACCGCGATGGCGGCATCGGTGGCCGAGGTCAGCGCGTTGGGCGCGTGCAGCGCCAACACGCCATCGATCTCCGGTTCCCGCAACAGAATGGCCAGGGCGGCGGCGAAGCGAGCGGGATCGGCGTCCATGCCCAGATCGAGCGGATTGGCGGGCGCGGCGCCGGGCGGCAGGAGTTCCGCCAGGGCCGCCCGGGTCGCGAGGCTCCACTGGGCCAGTCGTCCCCCTTCGGCAAACAGCGTATCGGCGGCCAGCAAACCCAGTTCCCGGCTGTTGCCGAGGATCGCCAGCCGGTCGCCGCGCACCGGCAGGTCGAGCGCCAGGGTTTCCGCGGCCCAGAACAGTTCCCGCAGCGATTGGACCCGCAACATCCCGGCCCGACGGAAAGCGGCGTCGTAAATGGCGTCGGTCTGGCGGGTGAACGCATCGCCGCCCCGGCCAGCGCGCACGACCAGTACTGGCTTGACTCGCGCTGCCGCCCGCGCCGCCGACAGGAACGTGCGGGCGGTTGCCATCCCCAACCCCTCTCCCGGCAAGGGCGAGGGGAGCGTTTCCAGAACCAGCAGGATGGCCCGGGTATCGGGATCGTGGCTCAACCCCTCCAGCAACTCGCTGGTATCGATATCGCTCCCGTCGCCCAGCGCGACGACGCTGGAGAAGCCGATGCCCTGGGCGGTCGCCCATTCCAGGATCGGCGCCAGCACCGACCCTTCGGGCGCGACTAGGGCCAGATGGCCCGGGCGGGGGAAAACATGGCTGAGCGAGGCGTTCAGGCCCCAGCGCGGCGCAATGACGCCGAAACTGCCCGGACCCAGCAGTCGCAAGCCATACGAACGGGCGGCCTCGCGCCAAGTTCGCGCCTCGCCGTGGGAAACGGCGGCGGTGGCGATTAGGGCGATTCGGGTTCCCCGCTGACCCAGTTCGGCCAGCAGGTTGGGAAGAGTGGCGGGCGGAGTGGCGATGATCGCCAGTTCCGGGGCGCGCGGCAGATCGGCCAGGCGCTGGCAGGCCGGCATGTTCTGGACGCGCGGGTGGCGGCGGCTGACCAGAAACAGGTCGCCCTTGAAGCCGCCGGCTAACAGATTGCGGGTGAACGCCGCGCCGATGGAACCGGGCCGCTCGCTGGCGCCGATCAGTGCGATGGAAGCAGGGTTGAACAGATACCGCGAATAGGGGGTAGGCATCGCCGTCACTCCTGACCGGAACAAGTCAGGATATACGGCGCGGCGGTGGGGAATGCAATCGGCGGCCTAGTGGGCTGTTGCAAAAGTCTCGACAGGTTCTCGTTCCCACGCTCCGGCGTGGGAATGCCGACAAGCCACTCCAGCAGACCGAATTATCCCAATAAAAGCGCGACCTTGGAGCGTCTGGACGTGTTCCCGCGCCGGAGCATGGGAGCCAGGTGCGCCAAGCGTTGCCTGTCAGAATTCATGCGTCAATCCACTAGACGTGCTCGTGCAGGCCGCACTCGCGCTTGAGGCCGAAGAAGCGGGTGTCTTCCTCGGTCATGCCGTCGGCCAGTCGGCGGGTGGTATGCACGTCGCCGATGGAAACGTAGCCCTGTTCCCACAGCGGGTGATAGGGCAGGTTGTGCCGGGTCAGGTAGCGAAATACGTCGCGGTCGGTCCAGTCGATCAGCGGATGCACCTTGCAGCGGCCGTTGCGCCACAGCAGCACGTCGAGGTTCTGGCGGCTTTTCGCCTGTTGCCGCCGCAGTCCGGAAATCCAAGCCGCCGCGCCCAAGTCCCGCAGCGCCCGCTGCATCGGCTCGACCTTGTTGAGCCAGTTGTAGCGCTCGATGCCCTCCAGGCCCTGCTCCCAAAGCTTGCCGTAGCGGGCTTCCTGCCAGGCCGCGCTGTGCTCGGCCCGATAGATGTGGAGGTTCAGGGCCAGCCGTTCGGACATCTCGTCGATGAACTGGTAGGTTTCCGGGAACAGATAGCCAGTATCCACCAGCACCACCGGGATATCGGGTTGCTGGACGGTGACCAAGTGCAGGCAAACGGCGGATTGCGCGCCGAAACTGGAGGTCAGCACGACGCGGCCGGGAAACTTCTCCAGCGCCCACGCGACGCGTTGCTCGGCGCTCAGCTTGTCCATCTCGTGGTTCGTTTCCGCTAGATCGAACCACGGCCAGACGGCGTTTCCCTGAAAATGAGCATCCGCTGGTGCGTTCGCCTGAGTCATGGTGGATCTCCCTCGTCGTGCTGGCCGGTTTTGATGGGACGTTTTTGCAAGGATTCGGAAATCGTTTTCACTAATCTAGCGATGAATTGATAAATCCAGAAGGAATTAGTATCTATATATTTATGTCTTTATGTTATTAATCCATCCTGAACTAGGCGTGGTCCACGCCGATCATTACAATCATCCACCCCGCCGGGCCGTGTCGGATGCCGGCCCTGTCGCCTCCGCGCTGCTTTCGACATGCTCCCATCGTCCGCCGCTATCCCCTTTTCCGCGCCCGCTGCGCCGCTGGCGGTCAGTTTGCGCGCCGCGCGACTGGTTTACGGTGGTCTGGCCCTGTTCGACGGACTGGATTTGGAATTGGCCGGCGGCTGTTTTACCTGCCTGCTCGGCCCCAGCGGCATCGGCAAAACCAGCCTGCTACGCTTGCTGGCAGGGCTGACCGCTATCGGGATCAGCGGCGAGTTGCACGGCGACGACGGGCTGCCGTTGACCGGTCGGGTCGCTTACATGGCGCAACAGGATTTGCTGCTGCCGTGGTTGAGCGTGCTGGACAACGTCACCCTGGGCAGCCGGCTGCGCGGCGAGCGGCCAGACCGCGAGCGGGCGTTGCGTTTGTTGGCGCGGGTCGGGCTGGCAGACTGCGCGCTGGCGCGACCGGACACGCTATCCGGCGGGATGCGGCAGCGGGCGGCGCTGGCTCGAACTTTGATGGAAGACCGGCCGGTGGTGTTGATGGACGAGCCATTCTCCGGGCTGGACGCGCTGACCCGATTGCGGTTGCAGGCGTTGGCCGCCGAGTTGCTGGCGGGGCGCACGGTGTTGCTGGTCACCCACGACCCGCTGGAAGCCTTGCGCCTGGGCGATCGCGTCCTGGTGATGAACGGGCGACCGGCGACCCTGTCCCCGTTGCCCGATCTGCCCGGCGTTCCACCGCGCGATCCCGGCGCCCCGGCGGTCCAGACCGCTTACCGCGCGATTCTGCGCTTGCTGGGGGCGGCATGAGGGGGGTGGGGCGCGGTCTTCTGATGCTGGCCGGCCTGTTGCTGGTCTGGCAGAGCGCGGTGACGCTGGGCGAACTGCCGCCGTATATCCTGCCCGACCCGGCGGCGGTCGCGGCCAGCCTGTGGCGGAATGCCGGTTCGCTGCTCGGCCACGCCGGCGTTACCGCCGCGGAAATCGTGCTGGGAATGCTGCTGGGTACGCTGCTGGGCGGCGGCAGCGCGCTGGCGCTGGGCTATTCGCGGCGGGCGCGGCGCTGGCTGCTGCCGGTGCTGATCGCTTCCCAGGCCATCCCGGTGTTCGCTATCGCCCCGCTGCTAGTATTGTGGTTGGGCTACGGCCTGGGTTCCAAGATCGCCATGGCGACGCTGATCATCTATTTTCCGGTGACCGCGAATTTCTACGATGGCCTGCGCCACACCCCGCGCGGCTGGCTGGACTTGGCGCGGGTGATGTTGCCCGAGCCGCGGCGCTGGGCGGTGTTGCGCCATATCGCTATTCCCGCCGCGCTGCCGGCGCTGGGTTCCGGTCTGCGGGTCGCCGCCGCGGTCGCGCCCATCGGCGCGGTGCTGGGCGAATGGGTGGGGTCCAGCGCCGGGCTGGGTTATCTCATGTTGCACGCCAACAGCCGGATGCAGGTGGACCTGATGTTTGCCGCCTTGCTGGTGCTGGCCACGCTGGCGGTCGGCCTGTACTTTACCGTGGATGCCGGGCTCAAATGGTTGCTGCCTTGGCATCCCGCCACCCCAGAAACCGCTGAAACCGATTGAATGGATGGGAAAATCATGCTGAACCTGTTCCGCGCTGTCCTGCTGTTGCTGAGCTTGACCGTGCCGGCGTCGGGCGTCTGGGCCGACGATAAGCCGGCTAACGCCGGGAAACTCACCGTCATGCTCGACTGGTTCGTGAATCCCGATCACGCCGTGCTGGTCGTGGCCCGGGAAAAGGGCTTTTTCGCCGCCCAGGGTCTGGAAGTCGAGTTGCAAACGCCCGCCGATCCCAACGATCCGCCCAAGCTGGTCGCCGCCGGCAAGGTGAATCTGGCGATCACTTACCAACCCCAGTTGCACATCCACGTCAACGCCGGTTTGCCGATCAAGCGTATCGCTACGCTGATCGCGACGCCGCTGAATTCGCTGGTCGTGCTGGAAGAGGGTCCAGTCAAGACCCTGGCCGATCTCAAGGGCCGCAAAATCGGCTATTCGGTCGGCGGGTTCGAGGAAGCCCTGCTCAAGTCGCTGCTGGCTAAGGCCGGACTGAAGATGGAGGACGTGACGCTGGTGAACGTCAATTTCTCGCTATCTCCATCCCTGCTGTCGAAACAGGTGGACGCGGTCATCGGCGCTTTTCGCAATTTTGAGCTGAATCAGCTCGATCTGGCCAGGAAGCCGGGACGGGCGTTCTATCCGGAGGAAGAGGGGATACCGCCCTACGACGAACTGGTGCTGGTGGCGAATCGCGACCAGATCAACGATCCCCGGCTGGGACGGTTCCTGATCGCGCTGGAACAGGCGACGCTATACCTTCTCAACCATCCCGACGAGGCTTGGAAGGCGTTTATCGCCCAGCACAAGGATTTGAACGACGAGTTGAACCGCCGCGCCTGGCGCGACACTCTGCCGCGCTTGGCCCGCCGGCCAGCGGCGCTGGACGAGGCCCGCTACAAGCGTTTCTCGCAGTTTTTGGCCAAGCAGGGCGTGATCACCGTGGCGCTGCCAATATCCAACTACGCGGTGCAATTGCCGCTGCCGGATTGATATGCGCTATCCCGAACCTTTCGATGTCATCGTGATCGGCGGCGGCCACGCCGGCACCGAAGCCTGCATGGCTGCGGCGCGACTGGGGCTGCGCACCCTGCTGTTGACCCATACCATTGAGACCGTGGGGGCGATGAGTTGCAACCCGGCGATTGGCGGCATCGGCAAGGGCCATTTGGTCAAGGAGATCGACGCGCTCGGCGGGGTCATGGCGCGGGCCGCCGACCGGGCCGGCATCCAGTTCCGCGTTCTCAACAGTCGCAAGGGGCCGGCGGTGCGCGCCACCCGCTGCCAAGCCGACCGGGCGCTGTACAAGGCGGCGGTGCGGTTGTTGATCGAGAATCAGCCCAACTTGCAGGTGTTTCAGCAGGCCGCCGACGATTTGCGGGTCGAGGGCGACCGGGTGACGGGGGTGGTGACCCAAAGCGGCATCCAGTTTTCCGCCGGGGCGGTGGTGCTGACCGCCGGCACCTTCCTGGCCGGACGGATTCACGTGGGGATGGTCAACCATGAAGGCGGGCGGGCGGGCGATCCCCCGGCGAACGCTCTGGCGGCGCGGTTGCGGGAATTGCCGCTGCGGGTCGGGCGGTTGAAGACCGGCACGCCGCCGCGCCTGGATGGGCGGAGCATCGACTTCGCGCAACTGACCGAACAGCCCGGCGACGAGCCGTGTCCGGTGTTTTCCTATCTGGGTTCGGCGACGGAGCATCCCCGCCAAGTCTCCTGCTGGATCACCCACACCAACGAGCAGACCCACGATCTCATTCGCGGCGGTTTGGACCGTTCGCCGCTGTTCGCCGGGGTCATTCAAGGTGTCGGGCCGCGCTACTGCCCGTCCATCGAGGACAAGATTCACCGTTTCGCCGACAAGAATTCGCACCAAATCTTTCTGGAACCGGAAGGGTTGGGGACACACGAGTTCTACCCGAACGGCATTTCTACCAGCCTGCCGTTCGACATCCAGTACGCACTGGTGCGTTCGATCAGGGGCCTTGAAAACGCCCACATTACCCGGCCCGGCTACGCTATCGAGTACGATTTCTTCGATCCACGCGATTTGGATTACTCGCTGCAAACCCGGCCGATTCGGGGCCTGTTCTTCGCCGGCCAGATCAACGGTACCACCGGCTACGAGGAAGCGGCGGCGCAGGGTCTGCTGGCCGGCCTTAACGCCGGGCGGTTCGTCCGGGGCGAAGAACCGTGGTGGCCGAACCGCGATGAAGCCTATCTCGGCGTGCTGGTCGACGATCTCGTCACTCGGGGAACCAGCGAACCCTACCGGATGTTCACCAGCCGGGCCGAACATCGTCTGTTGCTGCGCGAGGACAACGCCGACCTGCGGTTGACTGAAATCGGTCGCCGGCTGGGACTGGTGGATGAGGCCCGCTGGGCGGCGTTCGAGACCAAGCGCGAGGCGATTGAACGGGAAACCCAGCGGCTGCGCGAGGTCTGGGTGCGCCCGGCCCAGATCAGTGAAGCTGACCTGCAACGGGTTTTACAAGGCCCGCTGGCGCGGGAAAGCCGGGCCGTCGAACTGCTGCGCCGGCCCGAAGTCACCTACGCCGGACTCATCAGCCTGCCCGGCGTCGGCCCCGGCGAACCCGATCCCCAGGTCGCCGAGCAGGTGGAAATCCAGGCCAAGTACGCCGGCTACATCGAACGCCAGCGCGAGGAGATCGAACGCCAGCGTCGCCACGAGCAACTGACGTTGTCGCCGGATCTCGATTATGCCGAGGTTCACGGTCTGTCGCGGGAAGTCCGGGAGAAGTTGATTCGCCATCGCCCCCGCACGCTGGGCCAGGCGGGCCGCATTCCAGGCATGACCCCCGCAGCCGTCTCCCTGCTGCTCGTCTATCTCAAGCGTCGCCGGGGACGGCAGGCGGAATAAGGCCGTTCTGGTCCAGGATGGGCGTGGGCAAGGTGGCCGAACTACGGTCGAATCTCAACCGGTGTGCCGTCGGGGACAGCGCGCCAGATTTCCTCGATCTCGGCGTTGGTGACCGCGATGCAGCCCGCCGTCCAGTCCCGCAGCCGATGCAGCGGTCCCAGCGCGCCCATGCCGTTGGGAAGACCGTGAATCATGATATTGCCGCCGGCGGATTTTTTTTGTCTGGCGGCGAACGCGACATCCTTGGTGCTGGGGTAGGAGATGTGCAGGGCGCGATGGAAGCTGCTGTTCTTCTTGCGCGCATCGATCACGTAGCGACCCTCGGGGGTTTTGTTGTCGCCCTCAAACTGTTTGTGGCCTTCCGGTTGGCGGCCCAGGGCAATCGCGTAGGTCTTGACCGGTTTGTTGTTGCGAAACAGGGTCAGCCGGCGGGCCTTTTTCTCTACCAGTATCCGGTTGACGATGCTGTTGGCGGGCAGCGGCGGAGTTGGAATGGGAATTTTGGCGACCGGCGGCGCGGGGGTTTCTAGCAGGGCAACCTGGTCGGCGGCGCTGCCGGGCGGCGGCGTTTCTGGTGTTTCCGCCGTTTCCGGCGTTTTGGGTGGCTCGGGCGCGGTTTTTTCCACGGGCTTCCGGTCGGCGACGGTTTTAGCGGGCGGCGGTTGTGGCTGCCAGCGATAAATCGCAATGCCGCCGCCGATGGCTATCAACAACAAAGTCGCGGATAAGACAGTTCGGAATTTCATGGCCGATTGCGTAATCGATCACAAAAGACATGCTTGAGTTTGCTTCATTTTAGCTGGCCAGCAACTGTTCCAGCAATCGCAAATCCAGATGCGCTTCAAGCGCATCCGCCAGCCGGTCAATCCCCTCTTCGCGTAACTGCCGGTAATCGGGCGTTTCCCGCACCGCCAGTCCCGCCCAGCGCAACAGCGCATCGCGGGCCGGCGCGGCGTCGAACAACCCGTGCAGGTACGTGCCGAGCAGTTGGCCGTCGTCCGACAGCGCGCCGTCCAGGCGACCATCCTTCAGGCAAACGGCGGGATGGTTCAGCGCCGGGCCAGTGCTGACGCCGGCATGAATTTCATAGCCGGCCACGCAGGCATCGTCGAGCAACAGGCGACCCTCGACCCGATGCAGTTGTTTTTCCGGCTCCAGCATGGTCTCGAAGTCCAGGAAGCCGAGGCCCGGACTGCTGCCCGGCTCGCCTTCCAGACCGGCGGGATCGTGGACCCAGCGCCCCAGCATTTGAAAGCCGCCGCAAATGCCGATCAGTTTGCCGCCATAGCGCAGATGGCGATGAATGGCCGCGTCCCAGCCTTGCTCGCACAGCCGGCGCAAGTCGCCGCGCGTGCTCTTGCTGCCGGGCAGGACGATGAGATCGGCGGGCAGAATGGCATCGCCCGCTCGCACCCAGCACACCTCGACCTGCGGATGCAGGCGCAAGGGGTCGAGGTCGGTGTGGTTGCTGATCCGCGCCAGTACCGGCACCGCGACCCGCAACCGTTCGGCGTCCTTGGTCATGCCGGATTCGCGCGGCAGGGCGTCTTCGGCTTCCAGATGCAAGCCTTGCAGGTAGGGCAGCACGCCCAGCACCGGCTTGCCGGTTTTCCGGGTCAGCCAGTCCAGCCCCGGCGTCAGCAGGCTGACATCGCCCCGGAAGCGGTTGATGATCAGGCCCGTCACCCGCGCCCGTTCGCTCGGCGACAATAGCGCCAACGTGCCGTAGAGATGGGCGAACACGCCGCCCCGGTCGATGTCGCCGACCAGCCACACCGGACAATCGACCGTCTCGGCGAAACCCATGTTGGCGATGTCTTTGTCGCGTAGGTTGATTTCCGCCGGGCTGCCCGCGCCTTCGACCAGCACCACCTCATAGGCCGCGAGCAGCCGCTCGTAGGATTCCAGCACCGCCCGCATCGCCACCGGCTTGTAATCGTGATAGCGGCGGGCGTCCATGTTGGCCAGAGCCTTACCGTGGATGATGACTTGGGCACCGATATCGGTGTTGGGTTTGAGCAGCACCGGGTTCATGTCGGTGCGCGGCTCCAGGAAAGCCGCTTGGGCCTGCACCGCTTGGGCGCGGCCGATTTCGCCGCCGTCCACCGTGACCGCGCTGTTGAGGGCCATGTTTTGCGGCTTGAACGGAACGACTTTCACGCCGCGCCGCGCCAGCAGCCGGCACAGGCCGGCAACCATGATGCTTTTGCCGGCATCGGAAGTCGTGCCCTGAATCATGAGGGTTTTCGTGTTCATGGCGGGATTTTGCCGGAGAGGCTCGGTTTTTGGCTACACTAGCGCCACCGAAACAACTCTTGCCCCCGGTCCCTCCGCCAAAGGGCGAGGGGGATTATCTTGAATAGCGCGAAGCCATTGAAAAGTAACCTTCACCCCCGATCCCTCTGTCAAAGGGCGAGGGGGGCTTTATGTTGACGGCCCTGCTTTGCTTCGGCGCGGTGCTGCTCGACCGCTGGCGGGGCGAGCCGCGCCGCTGGCATCCGCTGGTGGGTTTCGGCGAACTGGCGCGGCGGGTGGAATCGCTCGGCCATGGTCTGCCGGAACTGGGCGCCGAGGCGCGGCGGACGCGCGGCGTCGGCGCGGTCATCGTGCTGCTGGTTCCCTTTACTGTCGCCGCTTGGCTGCTGGCGGCCATTCCGCTGCTCGGGCTGGCGGTGGCGCTGGGCCTGCTGTATCTGGCCATCGGCGCGCGCAGCTTGGCGGAGCACGCCGAGGCGGTGGCGGCGGCGTTGCAAGCCGGCGATTTGCCGCTGGCGCGGGAAAAAGTGGCGATGATCGTCAGCCGCGACACCGCCGATCTGGACGAGGAGCAGATCAGCCGGGCCGCGGTGGAATCGGTGCTGGAAAACGGCTGCGACGCGATTTTTGGCGCGCTGTTCTGGTTCGTGCTGGGAGGGGCGGCGGGCGCGGTATTGTACCGACTGGCTAATACGCTGGATGCGATGTGGGGCTATCGCACCCCACGCTACCGCGACTTCGGCTGGGCGGCGGCGCGGCTGGACGATGCGCTGAACTGGCTGCCGGCGCGGCTGACCGCGTTGAGTTATATGGCGGTGGGAACCAAGCCAGCCTTGGCTTGGCGCTGCTGGCGGGAACAGGCGCCGGGCTGGAAAAGTTCCAACGCCGGGTCGGTGATGGCGGCGGGCGCCGGCGCGCTGGGGCTGGCGCTGGGCGGACCGGCCCGCTATCACGGCGAATGGCAACCACGCCCCCCGTTGGGCGAGGGCCTGGCCCCGCGCGCCGAGGACATCGGCCGGGCGGTGGCGCTGGTGCGGCGGGCGTTGACTGTGGCTGGGCGCGATCGCGCTGGGGGGACTGATCCTTGCTTGAGCATGGCGGCGGCTTGCGGGCGGCGGCCGAGCGTTACGGCATTCCGCCGGGCGACTGGCTGGATTTGTCCACCGGCATCAATCCCCAGGGCTGGCCGGTTCCGCCGATTCCGGCGACCGTCTGGCAACGTCTGCCAGAAGCGGACGACGGTCTGGAAGCGGCGGCGGCGGCCTGTTACGACGCGGAGTCGTTACTGCCGGTGGCCGGTTCGCAGACGGCGATTCAGGCGTTGCCGCTGTTGCGCGAACCGGGCCGGGTCGGGGTGTTGAGTCCCAGCTACGCCGAACACGCCCACGCTTGGCGGCGGGTCGGACATCGGGTCGAGTTGTTGCCCGCCGAGAGTTTGGATGCGGCGGTGGATCGGTTGGACGCCCTGGTTCTGGTTCATCCCAACAATCCCACCGGCGTTCGCTTCCCGCCGGAGTTGCTGCTGAACTGGCGGGCGCGACTGGCGGAACGGGGCGGCTGGCTGGTGGTGGACGAGGCGTTCATGGACGCCACGCCGGATGGGAGCGTGGCGAATCACGTTGGCCTGCCGGGGTTGATCGTGTTGCGCTCGCTGGGCAAGTTCTTCGGTCTGGCCGGCGCGCGGGTCGGATTCGTGTTGGCGGAGCCGGCAGTGCTGGAACGCTTGCACGAAACACTGGGGCCATGGACGGTTGCGGGTCCCAGCCGGTGGGTGGCGACGTGGGCCTTGAGCGACCGCGCCTGGCAGACGGAGACGCGGATTCGTCTCGACCGAGTGGGGAACCGGCTGGCGGATTTGCTGAAGCGACAAGGCTTGCCAGCAGCCGGCGGCGCCAAGCTGTTTCAGTGGATGCCGTTGCCGGATGCGGCGTTCTGGCAGGACGCCTTGGCGCGGCGCGGCATTCTGGTCCGGCGCTTTACCGATCCGCCGGGACTGCGGTTCGGGCTGCCGGGCGAGGAACCGGCTTGGCGGCGGCTGGAACTGGCGCTGGCCGGGGTACGCGCCGAGCGGTTGCGTTAACCTGAACGCTTTCCTGATTCATTTCAATCTATTCTCGATGACGGACCCAACATGATGGCGAATTCAGAGCCGGCGCGACCGCCGGTGGGCGAGGTGTATCTGGTGGGGGCCGGTCCCGGCGATCCCGAATTGCTGACGCTGAAAGCGCTGCGGCTGATGCGGCAGGCCGACGTCGCGGTGTATGACCGCTTGGTCGGCGCGGAGATTCTGGAACTGCTGGAGTTGCGGGTCGAACGCATTTTCGTCGGCAAGGAGCCGGATCACCACACCTTGCCGCAGAACGACATCAACCGGCTGCTGGTCGATCTGGCCTTGCGAGGCAAGCGGGTGTTGCGGCTCAAGGGTGGCGATCCGTTTATCTTCGGGCGCGGCGGCGAGGAGATCGAAACGCTGATGGCGGCGGGCATTCCCTTTCAGGTAGTGCCCGGCGTGACCGCCGCCGCCGGCTGCGCGGCCTACGCCGGCATTCCGCTGACCCACCGTGATTACGCCCAAGCCTGCGTGTTCGTGACCGGCCATCTCAAGGATGGCGAGCTGGATCTGAACTGGCCGATGCTGGCGCAACCGCATCAGACGGTGGTGTTCTACATGGGGCTGAAGAGCGTCCGCCACATCTGCGACCAGTTGCGCGGGCATGGCTTGGCCGATGAAATGCCGGTGGCGCTGGTGGAACAGGGCACTACGCCCCGGCAGCGGGTGTATTGCGCCACGCTGGCCACGCTGCCGGCGGTGATGGCCGGTGCCGGCATCCGTTCGCCGGCGTTGCTGATCGTCGGTGAAGTGGTGAAGCTGCATCTGCAACTGTCCTGGTTCCAGCCGGCTCCCACATAAGTCCAATACCCATTGGGAAATGGTATTGCGGTCCCTCACCGGCCAAGAAAAGCATCCTTCTGGGCTGGGGCGATGCGGGCCGGCGCGAGAATGGCTGGGGCAGGGCTTCGAAAAGCGGTCGCATCTTCGCTCGCGAGAGGAATCTGATGACTTTCCTGGATCATTTGGACCTGTTCCGCGCCGCGATCCCTGGGTTGGACTGGTTCGCGCTCGCGTGGTTCGCGGTCTGCTGGATTGGATATACCCTCTACGCCGATCACCAAGGGCAGGCGGGCCGCAATCTGCTGCGCGGCACGGATCGGATGCGGACAGTGTGGATGGAGCGTCTGCTCGAACGCGAAATCCGCATCGTGGATTCGGCCCTGCTGGGTAACTTGATGCACAGCGTTTCGTTCTTTGCTTCGACCACGATGGTGATCATCGGTGGCCTGATCGCCACGCTGGGCGCGGTCGACCATGCGATGCAGTGGGTGGCGAATCTTGGCCTCCTGGCTCCTGCGGGTCGCGAAGCGTGGACGCTCAAACTGATGGCGCTGATCGTCGTGTTTATCTACGCCTTCTTCAAACTGACCTGGTCGATTCGTCAGTTCAACCGCTGCGCGATTCTGATCGGGGCTGCGCCGCCGCACGATCAACTCGACGACTCTCGGCGTCGCGCCTGGGCGCGGCGCTTGGGGCGGTTGAGCGCGCTGGCCGGGCACGATTTTAATCGGGGCCTGCGGGCCTACTATTTCGGGTTGGCGCTGCTCGCCTGGTTCGTCCATCCGTGGGCGTTCGCCGGCGCTTCGGTCTGGGTGGTCGTGGTCCTGTATCGGCGTGAATTCGCGTCCGAGCCGGTGGCGCTGCTCTGCGAGGACGACAGCGAGGAGGGGGACGGCGGGAAGCAGGGAGACAGGGAATAGGGAGATAGTGTCTGACCGGAAACCCTGAAATCAAGTAGGTTGGGCTTCGCAAGCTCAGCCCAACCTACATCTCAGGTTTCCGTTCAGACACGAGATAGGGAGGTTGATTCCCTATTCCCTATTCCCTCTCAGCAGCAGCGCGGGCTGGCCTTGGAGTAGCGCCGGTCCATGGCAAAGCGGAAGAACTCCTTCTCGCTCATCGGCGGAACCTCGGGATGGATTTGCCGGTGCCGCGCCAGATAGGTTTCATAATCCGGCGCCCCGATGATCCGCTTGACGGCCTGACTGAAGAAGGCGAAGCGCTCCCCAAAGGTCATCCCGCGCCCAGCGGGTTCGCCGCACCCGCACGCCGTTGGAACCGTGGGCGAATCAGTGGACAGCGGCATAGTCCACTCCCGGTTGCGTGGCCTGGTACGGGCTTTCCTTGACGGTGGGTTTCGGGTTCCGGATCGCTTGCAGCGACATCCGAATGGCGAACACCGCCATCGCCGCCACCAGCAAGACGAACAGCGCGGTAATGCTGCCGCACAGGTAGTTGTTAAACGCCACCCGCTCCATTTCCGCAATCGTCTTGGCCGGGGCCAGCACGGTACCCGCCGCTGCCGCGTCGCTGTACTTCTGGGCAATGGCGAAGAAGCCGACCGGCAGAGGGTAGAAAATTTTCTGCCAGCCGGCGGTCAGGGTGCAGACCAGCAGCCAGGCGGTGGGAACCATCGTGACCCAGATATAGCGCTCACGTTTCATCTTGATCAGCACCGTGGTGCAGAGCAACAGGGCGATACCCGCCAGCATCTGGTTGCCGATGCCAAACAGCGGCCAGATGGTGTTGACCCCGCCGAGCGGATCAACCGTGCCCTGATAGACGAAATAACCCCACATGGATACGCATAGCACGGTAGCGATGACGTTCGCCGATACCGAGCTGGTGCGACCCAGCGGCGCGTAGATATTGCCGAGCAGGTCCTGAATCATGAAGCGACCGGCGCGAGTACCGGCGTCCACGGCGGTCAGGATGAACAGCGCCTCGAACAGAATGGCGAAGTGATACCAGAACGCCTGTAGCGCCTGACCGCCAACCGCTGCCGACATGATCTGCGCCATGCCGACCGCCAGGGTCGGAGCGCCGCCAGCCCGGTTCAGAATAGTGTTCTCCCCGATATCCTTGGCGGTCTGGGTGATCATCTCCGGGGTGATGGCCCAACCCCAGTTGGTGATGACTTCAGAGGCTTTCTCTGCGGTATTGCCGATGATTGCCGCCGGGCTGTTCATGGCGAAATAGATGCCGGGGTCGAGCACGCAGGCCGCCGTCAAGGCCATGATCGCCACGAAGGATTCAGTCAACATCCCGCCGTAGCCGATAAAGCGGGCGTGCGACTCCCGCTCGATCATCTTCGGCGTGGTGCCGGAGGAGATCAGCGCATGGAAACCGGACACCGCGCCGCAGGCGATGGTGATGAACAGGAACGGGAACAGAGTGCCGGAAAACACCGGGCCGCTGCCGTCAATGAAGCGGGTGACCGCTGGCATCCTGAGATCGGGCGCGACGACGTAAATACCCAGGGCCAGCGCTACCACCACGCCGATCTTGAGGAAGGTGGACAAATAATCGCGCGGGGCCAGTAGCAGCCACACCGGCAGCATGGACGCGATCGCGCCGTAGAAGATGAGCGCCCAGGCCAGTTGCGGGGCCGTGAAGGTAAACCACGCACCCAGGGTGGGGTCTTCGGCGACGTGTTGACCGTACCAGATGGCCACCAGTAGCATGATCACGCCGAACGCAGAGGCTTCGCCGATCTTGCCAGGCCGGATGTAGCGCATGTAAATGCCCATGACCATCGCCAGCGGGATAGTCATCGCCACGGTGAAGGTACCCCACGGGCTCTCGCCGAGGGCCTTGACCACGATCAGACCGAGCGCGGCCAGGATGATGATCATGATGGCCAGCGTGCCGACCAGAGCGATGCCGCCCGCCACCGGTCCCATTTCCATTTTGACCATCTCGCCGAGCGAGCGGCCGTCGCGGCGCATGGAGCAGAACAGCACCATGAAGTCCTGCACCGCACCGGCGATGATCACCCCCGCCAGAATCCAGATCGTGCTGGGCAGATAGCCCATCTGCGCGGCCAGCACCGGCCCGACCAGCGGCCCACCGCCAGCGATGGCGGCGAAGTGGTGGCCGTACAGCACCCATTTATTGGTCGGGACGTAATCCAGACCATCGTTGCGTTGCACTGCCGGGGTCATGCGCCCATCGTCCAGTTGCAACACGCGCTCGGCGATAAACTTGCTGTAGAAGCGGTAGCCGATGAAGTAAACGCACAGCGAGGCGGTGACCAGCCAGACCGCGCTGACCGTCTCGCCACGGTTGAGCGCGACCGCGCCCAGGGCAAATGCGCCCAGCACGGCCACCAGCAGCCAGCCGATGTAGGCTAAAGTTTTGTTATTCATGAGATGGATGATCTCCTCGGGCTTCCATCGTGGAATCGGGATGATGAATGCCTCAAGCGATCCGGGGTCGGGGCATCGGACTGGCTCTGGCCGGGGAGCGCTGGAACGCTGGATCCGGGCTGGGCGGCGCGAAGGAACAACCTGCGCCGCCCGCCGAACCTGGATTGAGTATAACTGTAAATCCGTATTGAACGGCCAGGACATTGGGACGACATCCTGGAAGCGCCGCGCCGGGTACTGCGCGAAGAATTACGCGGTGTGGCGTAACGGTGCTACCGTCCGCGAGAGAAATCCCTCGGGGCTGGAGCGACCCCGGCGGGTTTGGGAGAGAGAGGAGGTGCGGGTTTAATCAATGGCCCTGGGCGCGACGGCGCGGGCGGCGGCTGGCGGCACGCCGGCCACGGCTCGCATGGCCAGGGATGGGGGGGATAGGGTTTGGGTGGATAGAGGGGACGCGGCCGAGGATACGGTCCCGGATAGGGATAAGGGTAGGGATGGGGATAGGGTGAGGGATAGGAATAGGGTGAGGGATAGCCGAGAATAACCTGGTTGCTCTGGTCGTTGTCCTGTCGTTGTTGTTGCAACTGCTGGTTCAGCAGATCGTTCTGTAATTGCTGGTTCGCCTGTTCCAGATTGCGGATCGCCTGTTCCCGCCGCGCCTGTTCGGCCGCCTCCCGCTCGCGGGCCATCTGTTCGGACAGCGCGTTGATGCGGGCGACTTCGGTGGCCGAGTCGGTGGCGGCGGACGCGGCGGGCGGCGGCGGGGCGATGTCGAGGGTTTGCACCGGGGTCGCATCGTCCGGTTTCTTCTGGCCGTAGTGGACTTGGCCGCTGGCGTCGGTCCATTTGTAAACCTGCCCCGTAGCGATGCCGGCGCTGGTCAGGAACAGCAGGGCGATAATCGCAAAGGGTGGCCGCGGGCGGTTCATGGTCGGCTCCTCGGGTGGAATCTGAATGAATTCGAGCATTAAAACCCTATCGGGTTCAATCGGTTGATCGAGTCAGCCGGGATGCTGGGCCGGTGGCCGCAAGGCGCGGCATGGTGAGTCCGAACCGCAGTCGCTAGAATGCCCCCCTTTGCCGACCGCGATTACAAGGAGCACCCTTGGACACTCTATTGATTCTCAAGGCGCTGATACTCGGCTTGGTGGAAGCCGCCTCGGAATTCCTGCCCATTTCCAGCACGGGGCACCTGATCATTGTAGGGGATTTCCTGGCGTTCACCGGGCCGCGCGCCGAGACCTTCGAGATTTTCATTCAATTGGGCGCCATTCTCGCCGTGGTCTGGATTTACCGGACGCGGATACGTCGGACTGTCTTACACGCGGGCCACGATTCCCAGGCGCGGCGGATGCTGGTGAATCTGGCGATTGCCTTTACGCCGGCGGCGGTGCTGGGGTTTCTGCTACACGGATACATTACTCGGTACCTGTTCAACCCGGTCAGCGTGGCTGTGGCGCTGGTGCTCGGCGGCGTCGCCATTTTGCTGATCGAGCGCTTCGCTCGGGCCAGTCGGGTGCTGGCGGTGGACGATATGAGCTGGAAGGATGCACTGTGGGTCGGCATCGCTCAAAGCGTGGCGCTGTTTCCTGGGGTGTCGCGGTCGGGCGCGACCATCATGGGCGGGATGCTGGGCGGGATGTCGCGGTTCGCGGCCACTGAGTTTTCATTTTTTCTGGCGATTCCGACCATGTTTGCCGCGACCTTTTACAGCCTTTATAAGGAATGGCATAACCTGACCCTGGCGGACGTGCCGATGTTCGCGGTGGGGTTCGTGGCGGCGTTCCTGGGCGGGCTGGCGGTGGTGCGGTTTCTTCTGGCCTACGTCGGCCAGAACAGCTTTGCGCCGTTCGCCTGGTATCGGATCGTGTTTGGCGGCCTGCTGCTGATTTATTTTCACGATCATCCCTGGGTGGCGGGGTGAAGATCGCCTGGCAGGTTTATGGCGATGAGGGCGAACCGATGACCGAGGTATTTTCCGAGGCGTGGATGCGCGAGTACGCGCGGTTGTGGAACGCGGAACAGGCCATGGTCCGGGAACTGACCCGGCAGCGATTCAACGCGGCGGTCGGGTATGGTTTTCTGGACCAGCCCACGCCGCGCGGTTTGTTGTTGGTGGTGCGCGGCGTCGCCGAACAGGCGGGTGATTACGATGGTCGGGAACTGGACTGGGATTTGCGCGCCAGCTCGGCGGACTGGATCGAATGGTTGGGGCAGGGCTTCGACCTGTCGCGCCTCCTGGTCGCAGTCGGGACTCAGCGCCTGCAAATCTGGAAGGGCGACCACAAACGCATTCTGCGCAAGCCGCCGCTGGTCGGCGCCCTGCTGCGGGCGTTCGCGCTGATGCCCGAGGTGCGGGTATAGGCCGGGTTGGCGCCCAACCAACAACATTCAATCAATCCATCAGCGCCACGCTCTTAACCTGCGCATATACCTCCACGCCGGGCGCGATCCCCAGGTGCGCAACCGAGCGCCGGGTGACGCGGGCCAGCAGGATAGCGCCCTCGCCCAGATCGAGTCGCACCAGCGCCTGCGCCGGGTCGCGATCGCCCCGCACGTCCAGAACGCGGGCCGGCAGCATGTTCTGGATGCTTGACCGTTCCGGCGGTTGCAGGGCGAGGCTCACGTCGCGGGCGTGAATGCGTACCCGGGTCCATGCGCCGACGGGCAGCGCACTGTGGGACACCGCCAGCCGGCCGCCCGGAATGCTCACCTCGGTCAGATGATAAACCTCGTCGTGACCGGCCACGCGAGCATCGAGCACGGCCGCCGCCTCGTCCAGATGAACCAGCGGCAAATCCGGCCGGGTGAGGATTTCGTTCAACGGTCCCACGGCGCGCGCCCGACCGGCTTCCAGGTACACCACATGGTCGGCCAACCGCGCGACCTCGTCGGGCGAGTGGCTGACGTAAAGCACCGGAATATCGAGTTCGCCGTGCAACCGCTCCAGATAGGGCAGGATTTCGCCCTTGCGCTCGAGGTCCAGCGCCGCCAGCGGTTCGTCCATCAGCAGCAGGCGCGGGCTGGCGGCCAGGGCGCGGGCGATAGCCACCCGCTGGCGCTCGCCGCCGGAGAGCCGTTCCGGTCGGCGGTCGAGCAAATGGCCGATGCCCAGCAGGGCGATGGTTTGTTCCAACCCCACCTGATGCTCGGCGACGGGCGTCCGCTTCAGACCAAATTCCAGGTTGCGGCGCACGGAAAGGTGGGAAAACAGGCTGGCTTCCTGGAACACGTAGCCGATGGGCCGCCGGTGGGTCGGCGTGAACGCGCGGCGCGCATCGTCCTGCCAGACCTGCCCGTTCACCGCGAGATAGCCGCTGGTTGCCCGTTCCAGCCCGGCCACGCAGCGCAGGATGCTGGTCTTGCCCGAACCGGAGGGTCCGAACAACGCGGTGACGCCGCGCCCCGGCAGTTGCAGGTCTACGTCGAGGGTGAATCCGGGCCAGACGACTTGGAACCGGGCGATGATGGTGGACGGGGTGGAGGCGCTGGCAGTCACGCGGTCAGGCTTTGGGCGGGCGAGCGTTCAGGGTGTAAAGGGCGAACAAAGCGAGGAAGCTGAACAGCAGCATCCCGCCAGCCAGGAGATGGGCCTGGGCGTATTCCAGCGCCTCGACGTGATCGTAGATTTGCACCGAGACCACTCGGGTCTGCCCCGGAATGTTGCCACCGATCATCAACACCACGCCGAATTCGCCCACGGTGTGAGCGAAGCCGAGAATCGCGGCAGTGATGAAGCCGGGGCGGGCCAGCGGCAGCGCCACGCTGAAGAAGGCATCCCAGGGACTCGCGCGCAGGGTGGCCGCGACTTCCAGCGGACGCGCGCCAATGGCTTCGAACGCCTGCTGCAAGGGCTGGACCACAAAGGGCAGGGAATAGAACACTGAGGCGACGACCAAGCCGGGGAAGGTGAACGGCAGCACGCCCAGTCCCAGCGCCTGCGTGATCTGGCCCACCGGCCCATGCGGTCCCAGGGCGATCAGCAGGTAAAAGCCGAGCACGGTGGGCGGCAGCACCAGCGGCAGCGCCACCACCGCGCCGACCAGTCCCTTGAAACCGGAACGGGTGCGGGCCAGCCACCAGGCGATGGGCGTGCCGATCACCATCAGAATCGCCGTGGTCGTGCTGGCCAGCTTGAGGGTCAGCCAGACGGCGGCCCAGTCGTCGCTGATCAAGGTCAACATAGGCTAATCACTGGGCGGCGTTTTCGTCAGGCAGCGCAAAACCGTAGCGGATCATGATGGCGCGAGACTCCTGACTACTGATGAAGTCGGCGAAGGCGCTGGCCAGGGGATTATTTCCAGCCCGTTTCGTGATGATGAAACCCTGTTCGAGCGGTTCGTGAAGCTTGTCATCGATCAGGTGGTAGCCGCCAGCCGCCGCGAGAACCGGATTTAGCGCCAGCGACAGCGCGATGATGCCCACTTCAGCGTTGCCGGTCTGCACGAACTGTGCGGTCTGGGCGATATTTTCCCCTTGTACGAGCTTGGCTTGCAGCCGTTCCCACAATCCGGCCGAGCGCAGGGCTTCCTCGGCGCGCTTGCCATAGGGCGCGTGATGGGGGTTGGCGATGGCGATCTTGCGAATGGCCGGATCGGCCAGATCGGCGAGCGTCATCTGGCTTGCATCGCGTACATTGCTCCACAGCACGATGCGTCCGACCGCATAGGACCGGGTTGGACCCACCGAGAATCCCTGCTGTTCCAACTTGCGTGGGAAAGCAATGTCCGCCGAGAAGTAGAGATCGAAGGGAGCGCCCTGCTGAATCTGGGCGTGAAATTTGCCCGAAGAGCCATAGATCACATCAATTTTGTCGTCTGGATAGATCTTGCGAAAGGCTTCGACGATTTCATCCATGGCGAACTTGAGGTCGGCAGCAGCGGCGACCTGAAGCTCAGCGGCGTGGACTACCCAACTCGAAACGGCGAAAACAAGGCCCGCCAGCAGATAGGACAGCAGTGATTTCATCCGATGAATTCAACGACGATCCGCCACGCCCGTCAACTGGAAACTGGAGCGATCCAGGAACAGCGGCAAATTCCTGCGCTATTCCAGTGCAGTCATGACTGCGATGCGCGTGATTGGTGCGAACCATGGAGCAGCGATGGATACATGAAAATTTAATTGTATGATTTTATAAGTTTTTATGGAATGGCTTTGGATTTGCTTGTCCGTCACGGTTTTCAATCCGCCAGCGAACGGATGATGACCCGGAATAGGGCGCACGGCCCTGACAACGCGAATTCAGAGACAATCCTCATGAACCAGAACCATAAACGGACCTTGAAAATTCTCTTCCCCAGCCTGGCCGCAATGCTGGCGCCCGCGGCGGTGTGGGCGCAGGACGCCACGCCGCTCAGCCCCGGCAACACCGCCTGGATTCTCACCGCGACGGCGCTGGTGCTGTTCATGACCCTGCCGGGCCTGTCGCTGTTCTACGGCGGGCTGGTGCGAACCAAGAACGTGCTCTCCGTCCTCATGCAGTGCTTCGGCATCACCTGCCTGGTATCGTTGCTGTGGTTCGTCTATGCCTACAGCCTCGCTTTCGGGACCGGCAACGCCTGGATCGGCGGTTTCGGCAAGCTGTTCATGGCCGGAGTCGAGGAAAACTCCCTGACCGGCGACATCCCAGAAACTGCGTTCTCCATGTTTCAACTGACCTTCGCCATCATCACCCCGGCGCTGGTGGTGGGCGCTTTCGCCGAGCGGATGAAGTTTTCCGCCATGCTGTTGTTCAGCGCCCTGTGGTTGACGCTGGTGTACGCGCCGGTGGCCCATTGGGTGTGGGGCGGCGGCTGGCTGGGCCAGATGGGCGTGCTCGACTTTGCGGGCGGGATCGTGGTGCATATCACCGCTGGCGTGGCCGCGTTGGTGGCGGCGTTGACCTTGGGCCAGCGCCATGGTTTTCCGACGACCGCTATGCCGCCTCACAATATGACGATGGTGGTGACCGGGGCCGGCATGTTGTGGGTGGGCTGGTTTGGGTTCAACGCCGGCAGCGCGCTGGCGGCCAACGGCAACGCTGGCATGGCGATGCTGGCGACGCATCTGTCCGCCGCCGCCGGATCGCTGGTGTGGATGACGATGGAATGGCTGCGGTTCGGCAAGCCGAGCGTGCTTGGCATCGTGACCGGCATGGTGGCGGGGCTGGGCACCATCACCCCGGCTTCGGGCTACGTGGGGCCGGCGGGCGCGGTGGTCATTGGCGCGGTCGCGGGGTTTGCGTGTTTCAACGCCACCCAGTTCCTTAAGCGGGTGCTGAAGGTGGACGATTCCCTGGACGTGTTTCCGGTGCATGGCGTGGGCGGAATGCTGGGAACCCTGGCGGCGGGCGTGTTTGCGTCCACCGAACTCGGCGTGTTCAAGGGCCAGGGCTTCGCGGCGGGCATCACCAGCATGGGGCAACAACTGGGCGTGCAGTTGGTGGGGGTAGTCGCGACGGTGGCCTACACGGCGGTTGTGACCTTTGTCGTGCTCAAGCTGGTGGAGGCGCTGGTCGGTCTGCGGGTCGGTCGGGAAGACGAAATCGGCGGTCTGGACATCGCCCTGCACGACGAGCGGGGCTACGACCTATAGCGGTTGCCAGCGTCCACGCCCGTTTGGAGAGCTTTTAACCCCCCTGGCCAGGGAGGGGTGTATTTTTACCGTTCTGCCAACGCTGCCCGCATCCGCTCCAGCCCTTCCGCCAGCAGAGCGCGCGGACAGCCGAAGTTCAGCCGCGCGAAACCCGCGCCGCCCGGTCCAAAGGTCGCGCCATCGTTCAGCGCTACCCCGGCATGGTTCAGAAAAAACTGGTGTGGATTGCCCGGCAGGCCCGCCTCCCGGCAATCCAGCCAAGCCAAATAAGTCGCTTCCGGGAGCGTGGCGCGAATGCCTGGCAGATAACGGGCGACATACTCGACCACGTAGTCCCGGTTGGCGGCCAGATAAACCAGTAATTCCCGCAGCCAGTCGCCGCCGTGCCGGTAGGCGGCCAACGCAGCGTTCAAACCCAGAATGTTCGCATCCGGGACGATGCCGCGCATCGCCTGTTTGAATTGCCGCCGCAGTTCGGGGTTTTGAATGATGGCGAAGCTGGCGCCGAGGCCGGCGATGTTGAAGGTCTTGCTTGGCGCCATCAGGGTGATGCAGCGCTGGGCGATTTCCGGCGCCAGGGTCGCCAGCGGGACATGCCGCCGCCCGTCCAGCAACAGATCGCAGTGAATCTCGTCCGAGCAGATCGTGAGGTCGTGACGCTCGCACATTGCCGCCAGCCGCTGTAATTCCTCGGTGTCGAACGTCCGCCCGACCGGATTGTGCGGGTGGCAGAGGATAAACAGCCGGGTGCGCGGGCTGATAGCCGCCGCAAACGCCGCATCGTCGAAACGGTAGTACAGCCGCCCGTCGCGCGCTTCCGCGGTCAGTTCGGCGGCGATCAATCGCCGATCCTGATTCGTCGGCGCGGATAGAAAGGGCGGGTACACCGGGGTTTGCACCAGTACCGCATCGCCCGGTTCGCCGACCGCTCGGCAGGCCACGTTCAAGCCGCAGACCAGTCCCGGCAGATAAACGATCTGCTCCGGCGCGACCGTCCAGCCGTAGAGATCGACCAGCCGCGCGCCAATCGTCTCCGTCAATTCATCCGGCGGCGCGCCGTAGCCGAACACCCCGTGCGCGACCCGTTCGTGCAGCGCCGCCAGCACCGGTTCCGGCGAGACGAAATCCATGTCTGCCACCCACAGCGGCAGGGCCGCGCCATAACGTTGCCATTTCAAGCTATCCGTGTCGTGCCGGTTGGGCACCTGGTCAAAATCGTAAGGCATGGAACGAAGCGTCCTCGGAACGGTAGGCGAAAGTCGGATTAAACCAGATCGTATGTTTGCCGCAGATGACCGTACACGATGTTGGAGACTTCCCGGATGACGTCGCCGCGCGCCTTTTGCCAAGCTCCATAGTTTCGGGTCGGCCGGGCCTTTTCGATGATGCCGATGAAAGTGTAGGGATAGTTGCGGCCGTCGCGACCCCGGGCGACCAGAATGCCCATGTCGCCGCACAGCCGGGCGGTAGTGCCGGTTTTGTCGATCACCGCGGTCCCGCGCGGCACCCCCACCGCGCCGGTGTAGACCCGGTCGCGGTTCGGCAGGTACATCAAACGCCGGAGTTCGGCGGAGTAGGGCAGTTGGTCGTACCAGAGCGCTTGCAGGAAGCGGTGATAGTCGAGGGCGGACGCCCGGTTGCGGTAGGTGCGGCCACTGCCGGGGATGTATTCAACGATCCGGGTTTGCCGGAACACGCCGGGATGACGCCGCTTGAGGGTATGTTCCGCCTCGGAGGGACCGGAGCGGCTGCTGGTCCGGTTCAACAGTTCGATGAAATAGTTGGTGGCGCGATTGTCACTGTGCTGGATCATCGCCTCCATCCGTTGCTGATGGAAGGACGTGTAGTCGAGTTGGCCTTCCTGGACCTTGTGGAAGAACGCCAAGGCGATGAACGGTTTGATCATGCTGGCGCTCTGGTAGGGCAGACCCGCGTTGATGGTGACCAGGAAACGCCGGCCGGTGAAGTCGTAGACCAACCAGGCAGTGCGTTCGTTGGCCGCCATCCGACCGGTTTGGCGCAGGTGCGTCACGTAGCGTTCGACCTTGGCGTTGAGGTCGGTTGTGGTCCAGGGTTGCACCCAGGGTTGGGTCGGCGGCTGGTTCCAGGATCGAGCGGGCGGCTGATCCCAGTATCGGGTCGGCGGCTGGCTCCCGTAGCGGGTCGGCGGCTGGCTCCAATACCGGATCGGCGGGCGGTTCCAGGATTGGGGAGCGCGCGTCGGCCACTTGGGGCGGGTCGCTGGGGGAGG
>WBUJ01000016.1 GCA_008933795.1 Candidatus Contendibacter sp.
CGCCGGCCAAGCAGGAATGGCAGTTTGCCACCGGCGAGCACTGGTCAAAAGCCACCGATACCGAGAGGCGAGCCTACATAGTCGGCATCCTGAACATGGCGATGGTCGAATACCAGTTGAGCGGACCCAGTCCCAAACACCGCACCACCGTCCCCAAGCTGGTCAAGACCCTGGACGGCATGACCGTGCCGCAGCTCGCGGAAAAGGTGAACGCTTATTACCAGGCCAATCCCGATCAGCAGCAGCGGGCGGTATTTGAAGTCATCTGGTTCGAACTGGTTGCGCCTGGGACCAAGCCTGAAACATCCAGCGCGTCCAAGGCGCAGAAAGGGTAAGCCATGAAAAAAATCGGTTACTTGTTCGCGGTTCCCGCCCTCGCCCTCAGCGTGGGTTGCACCAACATGACGCCCACCCAGCAGAGCACAATGAGCGGCGCGGCTATCGGCGCGCTGGGCGGCGCGGCCATCGGTGGGTTGAGCGGCGGCAGCGCCGGAACGGGCGCACTCATCGGCGGCGCGGCCGGTGCGGTGGTCGGCAACATCTACGGCCGGAACCAGCAGAAAAAGTAGTATCGCAATGACTAAAACGGTCGACCGCCAAGTCGCCGAAAAACCACTCCCGCCGGGATCAACGCCGGCGGGAACTGCTTTCGCCTAGGCCGGGGCCGAATTGAGATCGCGGCGCAATTCGGCGGCGGCGTCTCGCAGTAGACCAAACAGCCGCTTCACACCGGCGCAGTCGTAATCCCGGCGCGGCCATTTGAAATAACCGCCGCAACTCCCGAGAAATTCGCAGCCTCGGCATTCGTCCGCCGCGGCCAGAATCCGCGTGAGCCATTCGCCGAGATCGGCGTCGGCCGCGACCGTGGCTTCGACGCCCGCCAGCCGGCCTGGCAAGCTTTCGGCGCCATCGTCGGCGATAAAACGAAGATATTGCGGATCAGCGTCCAGCACCACCCACAAGGGCGCCGGATCGTCGTGATAAAAACCCAGCAGTGCGCTGTGAAAAAATTCGACCGGCTGAGCGACGGTCGGCTGGCGCAGATAGAACGCCATGACCTCGACCAGTTCCTCGATCAGCGCCGGTTCGGGCTGGCCCGGCTCCAGCCACACCGCGAAATGCAGGGAAACCGCGACCTTAACCGCCTTGGCGAATCCGGGCCGAACCGGGATGATCACCCGCACCGGATGGTGATCGAGCAATTCGGTGTGCCGGTACAACAGGGGAAACTCGGCGCCGGGATCGGCCATGACCAAATCCACCGGCAACCCCGGCGCCCAGGCGTTCAACGGTTCGGAATCGGCGGCCAGGGACAGCAGCCGCGCGCCGACGATGCGTTCGGGGTCCGCGTCCGCCAAGGTGGTCGTCAACGCCGCCGACTCGCGGGCGCGAACGATCAACCGTTGGTCCCGGTAGGCCGAAACCCGCTCCACGGGAACTTCGTAGATAAAGTCGTTCATGGGAGGATCAGCGGTTGTACCAACCATTATACCAACCCCCTCCGTTATACCAGGGATGGTTACGCCGGGGTCGGTCATACCAGTCGCGGCCACGCCAGTGTGGGCGGTCATACCAGTGTGGGCGGTCATACCAGTGTGGGCGGTCGTACCAGTGCGGGCGGTTATACCAACCCGGTAGTTCGACCCACCCCCCCCAGCCGCTACCGGAGTTGTACCAAACGCCGCCCTGCGCCTTGGCATCCTGGCCGGGAATCAGCGCCCCGCCCAGCAGGACACCGCCGATGACCGCTTTCGACCATTTGCCCAGGCTTAGCAGAAACTCCCGCCGTTCGCGCGCCTCAAGATCCGCGGCCGCCAGATCGCCAGGCAAGGATTCGGATTCTTTATCGCTCATGGAATCACCCCCGCTGTATCGGCCTTTCTAGAATTTTTCCATCGTACTTTGTCGGCAATCCTGGCATAAACTTTCTGAATTTCCGCTGAATACTGAATGTTCCCACAGACAACCACTTTCGGTCCCATTCCATGCGCAACCACCGAACGTACTTACCATCCGGTTTACTTTTCGCTCTGTCCCTGCTCGTTCTGGCCGGTTCGCTGACCGTCGGCGCCGCCGACGCCGCGCCGAGCCGCACCCGCGTCGGTCTGGCGCTGGGCGGCGGTGGGGCGCGCGGCATCGCGCACATCGGCGTGCTCCAGATACTGGAGGAACTGCGCATTCCGGTGGACTGCGTCGTCGGTACCAGCATGGGTTCGATCATCGGCGGGTTGTACGCGTCGGGCATGACGCCGGCGCAAATGAACGAAACCGTGCAGCGCATTGACTGGCCGGCGGCGTTCACCGATGGGCCGCCGCGCGCCGATCTGCCGTTCCGCACCAAGCAGGAACAGCGCGTGTTGCTGACCGACCAGGGGGTCGGCATCAAGGACGGCAAGGTGCGCTTGCCCAAGGGGTTGTTGCAAGGCCAGAACTTGTTGCTGCTGTTGGAAGAACTGTCGCTGCCGGCTGCCCAGATCAGCGATTTCGACCGGCTCAAGATTCCCTACCGGGCGGTGGCGACCGATCTGGCCACCGGCACGCCGGTCATCTTGAAATCCGGCTCGCTGGCCAAGGCGATGCGCGCCAGCATGTCCATTCCCAGCGCACTGACGCCGGTCGAACTGGACGGCAAGCTGCTGGTGGACGGCGGGGTGGCGGACAACGTGCCGGTGGATGTCGTTCGGCAACTCTGTCGCCCCGACGTGATCATCGCCGTGGACGTGGGCGCACCGCTGGCGCCCGCCAGCGAACTGAACTCGGTGCTGTCCATCACCGAGCAGCTCACCACCATCCTGACCGTGCGCAACGTCCAGGAACAGCTCAAAACCCTGGGACGCAAGGATATCCTGATCACGCCGGACCTGAAGGATATTTCCAGCGTTGATTTTGAACGGTCCCGGGAAGCAGTCGGGGTTGGTTACGCCGCCGCGCAAGCCAAGCGCAGCGAACTGAGCCGGCTGTCGGCGTCGCCAGACGTCTATCAAGCCTATCGGGTCGGGCGGCCGGAACTGCCCGACAACCACCAGCCGGTCATCGACTTCATCCGGATCAAAAACCATAGCCGACTGTCCGATCAGGTCATCGCCGAGCAACTGGACGTCAAGCCGGGCGAGCGGCTTGATCCACAACAATTGAACCGTAATCTCAACATGATCTACGGCATGGGCGATTTCCAGCAGGTTGACTACGCGCTGGTTGAGGAAGACGGCAAAACCGGGCTGGTCGTCGAAGCCACAGAGAAATACATCGGTACGGATACGCTCAATTTCGGGCTTTTTCTCGGCGCCAACATGAAAGGGGATTCCCTGTTCAACATCAGCGCCGCCTACACCATGGCCCAACTCAACGCTCTGGGCGGGGAATGGCGCAATTTCGTGCAGATCGGCGGCAATATCAAGCTGGAAACCGACTTTTACCAACCGCTCGACGCCGATCAGGAATACTTCATTGATCCCTACCTGAGTTATCAGCAGTACGATATTGACGTTCAGAGCGATCCCAATGCGGACAGCGTCAATACCCGGTTCCGGGTCCGCCAGGCCCAGGCGAGCGTGGAAATGGGCCGCAATCTGAAACGCTGGGGGCGGTTGGCGTTGGGGTTGCACTACAGCGCCGGTAGCAACGATCTGCGGATTGGCCAATCATTGGCCTCGGAAAGCGATTTCGACGACATTGATTACTCGACCTGCCGCAAGAATCCCGTTAGCGGCCGTTTCCTGTGTTCGGAAGGCGATTTCAACAACAGCGGCTACTCGATTCGCTGGACGGCAGACACGCTGGACAGCCTCAATTTCCCCACTTCGGGTTATTTCGCCAACCTCCGCTACTACAGCGCCCTGACCGCGTTCGGCGCCGACCAGGATTTTCAGACCCTCAGCCTGGATGCCTTCAAGCCGTTGAGTTGGGGGAAATCCACGCTCATCCCGCGCGTCCGGCTGGGCGGCGCGCTGGCCGGCGATCCTGGCCCGCAGAATTTATTCGCGCTGGGCGGGTTCCTGGACCTGTCGGGTTATCAATCTGGCCAGATCTCCGGGCAATACATCGGTCTGGGGGAACTGATCTATATGTACCGTTTGGACAACGCTTCGGCGGCTTTCACCATTCCGCTGTACGCCGGCGGCTCGCTGGAGACCGGCGGGGCCTGGAACGACCTTGATGCCGTCACCTTCGACTCGCTGATCTGGGCCGGTAGCCTGTTCGTGGGCGCGGACACGCCGCTGGGGCCGTTGTATCTGGGCGCGGGCCTGACCGACGACAGCAACGCCTCGCTGTACCTGCTGCTGGGCAAGCTGTTCTGAATGGTGCGGCTGATCCTGTTCAACAAGCCCTATGGCGTGCTGAGCCAGTTCACCGACGCCGCCGGGCGGCCCACGCTGGCGGCGTATCTGGCTATCCCCGGCGTGTACGTCGCGGGCCGGCTGGATCGGGACAGCGAGGGCCTGCTGGCGCTGACCGACGACGGGGCGGTGCAGGCTCGGCTCAGCCACCCGCGCCACCGGCAGTCCAAGACCTACTGGGCGCAAGTGGAAGGCATCCCGGACGATGCGGCGCTGGAACGGTTGCGACAAGGCGTTGCGTTGAACGATGGCCCGACCCTGCCGGCCAGCGCGCGGTTAATTGCCGAGCCGGCCGGCTTGTGGCCGCGCGATCCGCCGATTCGGTATCGGGCGGCGATTGCCACCGCCTGGCTGGAAATCACGCTGCGCGAAGGGCGGAACCGTCAGGTGCGGCGAATGACCGCCGCCGTCGGCTATCCGACCCTGCGCCTGATCCGGGGCCGAATCGGCGACTGGACGCTGGAGGGGCTGGCGCCGGGCCAGTGGCGGGAACTGGCCGTAGTCGCGCCCGAGCGCCGCCAGCTTGATCCCAGTGGTTACCGACTGCCGCGCCGGGTGTGAGCAATCAGCACCGCCACCGCGCAGGACGCCATGCGGGTGCGAACATTGTCGGCGCGGCTGGTCAGGATGATCGGCGCCCGCGCGCCCAGCACGATACCGGCGGCGTCGGCCTGCGCCATGAAGGTGAGCTGCTTGGCCAGGATGTTGCCCGCTTCCAGGTCCGGCGCCAGCAGGATGTCGGCGTCGCCCGCCACCTCGGATTTGATGCCCTTGATTTCCGCCGCTACCTTGCTGATGGCGTTGTCCATCGCCAGCGGCCCGTCCAGCAACCCGCCGGTGATCTGCCCCCGGTCGGCCATCTTGCACAGCGAAGCGGCGTCGGTGGTCGAGGCGATCTTGACGCTGATGGTTTCCACCGCCGACAGAATCGCCACCTTGGGTTTCTCAATCCCCAGAATTTTGGCCAGATCAATGGCGTTCTGGCAGATGTCGCGCTTGTCGTCGAGCGCGGGATAGATGTTGATCGCGGCGTCGGTAATCAGCAGCAATTTGTGGTAGGACGGCACGTCCATGCAGAACACATGGCTGACCCGGCGCTCGGTGCGAATGCCGGTATCCGCGCGCATCGCCTCGTGCATCAGTTCGTCGGTGTGCAGACTGCCCTTCATCAACACTTCCGCCTGACCGTTGCGCACCAGTTCCACCGCTTTGGCGGCGGCGGCGTGGCTGTGTGGAACATCCACGATCTCGAACCGGCGGATGTCGAGCTGGTATTTGTCCGCCGCGGCGCGAATTTTGTCCGCCGGCCCGATTAGAATCGGCAGAATCAGGCTGGCCTCCGCCGCGTCCACAGCGGCGGTCAGAGACGACTCATCGCAGGGATGGGCGACGGCAGTGACGATGTCGGGCAGTGGGGCGCAATAGTCAATCAGCCGATTGAACTTGTCGTGGGTCTGAACCGCCATTGCAGCCATTTCCGGGCGCGGCGCGATGATTTTCTCCGCCGGCGCGACCACTTCGATAGTCGCCTCCATTACGGTCTCGCCGCGCTGATTGATGGCGGCGCAGGCGAACAGCACGGTCCGGGTTTCCAGGCGTTTCTCGCGCGCCTCGGCGGTCAGGGTGAGCGTGTCATTCAGATACACCGGCCGCAGGTAACGGAACGACTGGGCCGCGAATACGGTGCCCGGCCCCGGCAACTGACAGCCGAACAGGCCGGAGAGCAAACTGGCCACCCACATGCTGTGGCCGACCAGTGGCGTGTGATGTTCGCGAGCGAATTTCTCATCCAGGTGGGTGGGATTGAGGTCGCCGGTCACAGTGGCGAAGAGCTGGATATCCAGTGGTTTCAGGGTGCGGGTCAGGCTGACTTTCTCACCGATTTCGATCTCGGCGAAGGTGCGATTGGCGATGGTGTCGGTATGCATGAGGCCATTCCTCCCGAAGCAGGCGGTGCGGGGTGCATTTTCAGGCATTCGATAACCCGGTAAATTCTAGCTGATTTTGCAGCGCAACATTCAGGGCCATTTGGAGTTTGATCGCCATGCTTTCCAACACCGGCCATCTGTTCGCCGACATCCCGGCCACGTTGCCAGAGGAACAATTCGACATTCTGCTGCACGCCGGTGGCTGCCGGCTGGAGCGCATCATTTCCATCGGTCACGCCACCCCGTCTGGCGCGTGGTATGACCAGGACGGGGATGAATGGGTGATTCTGCTGCAAGGCCAAGCCGGGCTGCGCTTCGCCGACGAGGACGCCGCGCGCCTCCTGGGTCCCGGCGATTATGTCTGGATTCCGGCGCACTGCCGGCACCGGGTGGAATGGACCAGCCACGATCCACCAGCGGTCTGGTTGGCGCTGCATCTCCAAAACGGCGACGCCCGATAATTCAGCCTGGTTTCAGCTTGGCCTTGCAAAATAGCGGACCAGTGGCATGATTACTGATAGTAGACTTATTTAACTACAAACCAAGGGGGTAAACGAATGAACAAGCAACTGGCGATGATTTTGGCGGGTGGAATCCTGGGCATGGGCGCCTTGACGGCGGTCGGCGCGGCGGATGTGAAGCCGGAAGACGTGGTCCAGTACCGCCAATCGGTCTACACGATCATCGGCTGGAATTTCAAACCCATCGGCGCGATGGTGAAGGGCGAAGTCCCCTTCGACGCCGCCGCCGTGGCCCGCCACGCCCAGTATGTCGAAATGATGAGCAAGGCCGCCCCCGAGGGTTTTGCGAAGGGTACCGGGCCGGACGTGGTGAAGAACACTGAGGCCAAGCCGGAAATCTGGACCAAGTGGAGCGAGTTCGAAACCAAAATGACTAATTTTCAGCAGGAAGCCGCCAAGCTGGCCGAAGTCGCCAAAGGCGGCAAGGAAGCGGACATCAAGGCCCAGTTCGGCAAGACTGCCGAAACCTGCAAGGCTTGCCATAAAGAATTCAGGAAAGATTGATTGCCCCACTGGTTGTCGAACCAAAAGGCCATGTTCCGGCATGGCCTTCGTCGTTTCCGCCGCCGTTCAACGCACCAGCAGCCAAACCGCCGCGACCGCGATGGCCAGCGTCGCCAGTCCTCGCCATGGATTGACGATGCGCGGCGCCGGGCTGGACCATTCCGGCGGCAGGCGTTTGAAACCGTTCAGCATCGGGTGAATTAGATTTTCGCGCTTGACCAGCAGGTAGAACAGCACCGCCGACAGGTGGACGGCGATCACGAGCAGCAGCAGGTTGAAGTTGAGCTTGTGGATCGTGGTCAGCAGGTCGCTCGCGTCTTTCGACACCCAGGCATACAGCGGCCCCTCGATCAGGATGTCGTCGTTGGCGAACAGGCCAGTGCCGGCCTGGATCAGCAACAGCGCCAGCATCGCCACGATGGACCAAGCGCCCAGCGGATTGTGGCCGAGATAGCGCGGCGTCTCGCCGCGCCGCAACGCTTGGACATACTCCAGCGCCGCGCTTGGCCCGCGCAAAAAATCGCTGAAGCGCGCGGTGTCGCTGCCCACGAATCCCCAAATCAGGCGAAACAGCACCAGCGCCAGCACCGCGTAGCCGCCCCAGAGGTGCCAGTCCATGGTGGAGCTGTTCTCGGCGGTCCACCACTGCGCGACCATCAGGGCCACCAGGGACCAATGGAACAACCGGGTAGGCAAATCCCATACTTTAATATTATGAAATATATCGTTTTTTTCTGTCATCGTACCATTAACCCCCTTAACGTGAACTTCCGCGAACGGATAGCTCGGTTCCATTTTTGACGAACTTGGGCGAGCCCGCAACTATCATGAAATCTTGACGCCCCTGTCAAAATCAAGAGAAACTGTTACTATAATGTAAAGTGTTATTTTTTAGAGCATAGTTGAGTGCGGTTTGCAAAACAAAATACGTGTTACGAGGCTCAACAACATGATTCCACAACCAATCTACGAGCTTTTGCCCTATCTGTACATGCTGGTGGGGTTGATCACGCTATTTTCCTTGGATAATATTCTCGGAAAGATTTGTGGCGTGATCCTGGTCATCGTGGGCGTGATCGTCCAGCAGGCCCGGGCCCGGGCTCGGGGCAAAAAGCCGATCCAGCCGAAAAACGCCGGGCGCGATCCCAAATCCGGACGGCCGGTCGCCCATACCGGGCGTGAGCCAGTTTCCAGAAGATCCTTGCCTGATCGCCCTTCCAAACGGCCATAAAACCATCCACCGCTCCATGAACGCGCAATCCCGCGAACGCTTCGAACTGCGACTGAGTCACCCGGCCTCCTGACTGGAGCGCCGGGGCTTGCTGCTGGTCGCCATCACTGTCGAACCGTTCCCAGGATTGCTTCTCATGACCGACCCTTACCGATCCCGCTGTTCCCCTTGCCGCGTTGCTGGCGGGGTGGACCACCCTGCTTTTACGCCTGCTCTCTCCCTCGCGCTGCCGCGACTAAGTCACGGTCGTCGGGCCTAGCGGCGGCCTGGCGGCCGGATCCGCGCCGCGTTCGTGCTCGAAAACACGCCATACCCTACACACCGTTGAGAGAGAGGAATTTCCCCATGCGCGTTGACACCGCCCAAAAATATCGCCCCTTCCCACCCGTCCGGTTGCCTGACCGGCAGTGGCCGTCGCGAACCCTCACCCAGGCTCCAGTTTGGTGCAGCGTGGATCTGCGCGACGGCAACCAAGCGCTGATCGAGCCGATGGGCACCGACCGCAAGCGCCGCATGTTCGAGTTGCTGGCGCAACTGGGTTTCAAGGAAATCGAGGTGGGCTTCCCCGCCGCCTCGCAGACCGATTTCGACTTTGTCCGCTATCTGGTCGATCACCGGCTGATTCCCGACGACGCGAGTATCCAGGTGCTCACCCAGTCGCGCGAGCATCTGATTCGCCGCAGCTTCGAGGCATTGCAGGGGGTGAAAAAGGCCGTCGTTCACCTTTACAACTCCACCTCGCCGATCCAGCGCCAGGTGGTGTTCGGGCTGGACAAGGCTGGCATCGTGGACATCGCCGTCAGCGGCGCCCGGTTGATGCGGGAGATCGCCGCCGAGTACCCCGATACCGATTGGACTTTTGAATATTCGCCGGAAAGCTTCAGCGCCACCGAACTCGATTTCGCGCTGGAAGTGTGCGAGGCGGTGGTCGAGGTCTGGCAGCCCACGCCGGAGCGCAAGGTGATTCTGAATCTGCCGGCGACCGTGGAAATGGCCACCCCCAACGTCCACGCCGACCAGATCGAGTGGTTCTGCCGCCATCTTCGCCGGCGCGACTCGGTGTTGATCAGCGTCCATCCGCACAACGACCGGGGCACCGCCGTAGCCGCCGCTGAATTGGCCCTGCTGGCCGGGGCCGACCGGGTCGAGGGCACGCTGTTCGGCAACGGCGAGCGCACCGGCAACGTGGACATCGTGACCCTGGCGTTGAACCTGTTCACTCAGGGCATCGACCCCGGCCTCGATCTGTCCGACATCAACGCCGTGGTGCGCGCCGCCGAGTATTGCAATCAGTTGCCGGTGCATCCGCGTCATCCCTACGCCGGCGAACTGGTATTCACCGCCTTTTCCGGCTCGCATCAGGACGCTATCAAGAAGGGTTTGGCCGCCAATGCGGGCAGCGCGGTCTGGGACGTGCCCTATCTGCCGATCGATCCGGCGGACGTGGGCCGCAGCTATGAAGCGGTCATCCGGGTCAACAGCCAGTCCGGCAAGGGCGGCATCGCCTATCTGCTGGAGAAGGACTACGGGTTGCGCCTGCCGCGCCGCCTACAGATCGAGTTCAGCCAGCGAGTGCAGGCCATCGCCGACGCCACCGGCAAGGAGCTGACTTCAGCCGATATCTGGGCGGCGTTCGAGGCGGAATATCTGCAACCGGTCGAGCCGTTCCGCTTTGTCGAGCACCGCACCATTCCCGACAGCCATGCTAGCGGGGTGCGCAAACTGACCGCGACGATCCGCGAGCGCGGGCGGGAACGGCCGATTTCCGGCAAGGGCAACGGCCCCATCGACGCCTTCACCGACGCCCTGAACCGGCATTGCGGGCTGGATGTCCGGGTGGTGGACTACCACGAGCACGCCATCGGCGCCGGGGCCAACGCCACGGCCGTGTCCTACGTCGAAGTGCGCATGGATGGCGAGCCGGCCACGCTGTTCGGCGTCGGCATCGACAGCAACATCGTCACCGCCTCGCTGAACGCGGTGGTCAGCGCCGTCAACCGGGCATTGCGGCAAGCGCTGGTCGACGCCGACGAGGGCGTGGAACCGGCGCGGCGAGTGGCTGGGTTGGGAGCGTGAACGGGTGATCTCAAACCAGGTCAGTCAGACTGACCAACGGCGTTCGGCTGGCCGTTATGACCTCGTGCTGGACGCCGTCGCCGCCACGGTGCTGCTGTTTACCCTGACCCGGTTCGCGCTGGCGCTGCGCGTGGGGAGCGAAGCCGACTGGACGGTTGGGACGCTCCTGCGCGCGGCGGCGCTGGGCCTGCTGTACGATCTGACGGTCGCCCTGCTGCTCACCTTGCCGTTCGGCCTGCTGCTGACGGTGCGGCCAGTACGCTGGACCCGGTTCCGATCCACCCGGTTAATAGTAATAGCGCTGCTGGGGATAGCCCGCACCGCGCGCGGGCTGGAAGCCCTGGCGCTGTCGGTGCCGCCCACGCCGGGCAACGCCATCGTGCGGCGCCCGCATTGTGTCCCGTGACCACCCGAATAATTACATTGGGTAAACCCCCGGCTCTGCCGGGGGACTCAACAAGGTTTGACCTTTACGGGAGTCGAGTTTGCCGCGCAGCGCAGCGGACGTTGATGTGAGTCGCGGACCATTATTCATGTCACTGAATCTTAGCGATTTCTCAGTGGAGTAGATTTGGAGTAGCTGAGGAATTGTTGCTGAACATGATTTTATCCACGCAGCCCTGCCGCCTTGGGCGGCTCACGGTTTTAAGGCGCCTTTGAGGCGCTCCCCAATTAAAGCCCCCGGCTCTGCCGGGGGATACTTACTCAAACCGCCAGGATTCGCGGCAATCAACTGGGGGTCGAACGAAGCCTGGTGCTTCCATCCCAGAATCATGGCGATACTCGCTTCCATTCCACAACCGGATTCTGAATATTGTCCGGTCCATGGTGATCACTTGACCCCAACCTGAACCGGTCCGCCAGCCTGCAATGGACGAAACCCAAAGGGAACCGATAGGCCCGGCTTGGCCGGACTACCAATCGCCACGAGCGCCGTGCTGTTCTATGCTTAACAGGTAACGCGCCCGCGCGCCCCGAAAGTTGGGAGGAGTCTCCGATGTGCAACGTCTGTGGTTGTGGTCAGGGAGAAGTTCGTATCGAGGAACGCCAACTCCCCGAACATCGGCACGATCATGCCCACTCTCATGGAGACGGCCATTTCCACGCCCGCCCGCGCGACCCTGCCGGGATTCACGCTTCTGTCCCTGCCTTTGCCCAGGCTCCGCCCGGCTCCGATTCGACCCGGTTACTGCGGCTCGAACAGGATCTGTTGGCCTACAATCAAAATTTCGCCGACGCCAACCGACGATTGTTCGAAACGCGGGGCCTGCTGGCGTTGAATCTGGTGTCCAGCCCCGGCTCCGGCAAGACCAGCCTGCTGGCGCGGACCCTGGAGGCGCTGCGGGAGGAAATACCGCTGGCGGTGATCGAGGGCGACCAGCAGACCAGCCGCGACGCCGACCGGCTCCGCGCGACGGGCGTACCGGCGATCCAGGTCAATACCGGCAAGGGTTGCCATCTCGATGCCCACATGATCGGCCATGCGCTCGAATCCCTGGCGTTGCCCGAGGGCGGAGTGCTGTTCATCGAGAATGTCGGCAATCTGGTTTGCCCGGCCGGTTTCGATCTGGGCGAGGCGCACAAGGTGGTCGTGCTGTCCGTGACCGAGGGCGAGGACAAGCCGCTCAAGTATCCCAACATGTTCGCCGCCGCCGATCTGCTCCTGCTCAACAAGATCGACTTGCTGCCGCATCTGGATTTCGATGTCGAACAGTGTCTGGAATACGCCCGGCGCATCAATCCCGGCCTCGGCGTCCTGCAGCTGTCGGCCCGCACCGGCGCAGGGGTGAACGCCTGGCTGGACTGGCTGCGAGCCGAGCGGCGCGCGGCGCTGCGGCGGCAGGTCGAGCGCCTGGAGGCGCGGCTGACCGAGGCGCGGGCGCGGCTGGAAGCATGAGCGGCTGACCGGAACGGCCATGACGGCTCCCGTTGCAGGCAGCGCCGGCGAACCGGTTCGGCGGCTGGCGATCCGGATTCGCGGCCAGGTGCAGGGCGTCGGGTTTCGGCCCTTTGTCTATCGTCTGGCCGGCGAGTTCAAGCTGCGCGGCTGGGTGCGCAACGACGCCGCCGGGGTCGCCATCGAGGCGCAAGGTCCGGCGGCGGCGCTGGAGCGGTTTCTAGCCGCCCTACATCAGCCGCCGCCGCTGGCGCGGATCGACACGGTGCAGGCCACCGCTCTGCCGGCCCGCGCCGAAGCGGAGGGTTTTCATATCCATGCCAGCCGGGCCGGACCGGGCCTGACCGAAATCACCCCCGATAGCGCCGTCTGCCCCGCGTGCCTGACCGAACTGTTCGATCCCGCCGACCGCCGCTATCGCTACCCCTTCATCAATTGCACCCACTGCGGCCCGCGCTACACCATCACCCGCGCCATTCCCTACGACCGGCCTAACACCAGCATGGCCGGCTTTCCGCTCTGTCCGGCCTGCTCGCGTGAATACCACGATCCCGCCGACCGTCGCTTTCACGCCCAGCCGGTGGCCTGTCCGACGTGCGGGCCGCGCCTGAGCCTGCGCGATGCCGCCGGCCATCCCATCGCCGTCGCCGATGCGATCGCCGCCACGCTGGCGCAATTGCGGAACGGGGCCATGGTGGCGCTCAAGGGCCTGGGTGGGTTCCATCTGGCCTGCGACGCCCGCAATGCCGCCGCGGTCGCCCGCTTGCGTCAGCGCAAACAGCGCGAGGCCAAGCCGTTCGCGGTCATGGCCGCCAGTCTGGCCTCGCTGGCGCCGTGGGTCGAGGGTGACGAGCACGAACGGCGGCTGCTGGAAGCGCAGGAACGCCCCATCGTGCTGCTGCGCCAGCAGCCGGGCATAGAGGCCGAACTGCCCGGCGTCGCCCCCGGTATGGACCGGCTCGGCGTACTGCTGCCTTACACGCCGCTCCACTACCTGCTATTTCACGAGGCCGCCGGCCGGCCGGCCGGTGACGACTGGCTGGCGCAACCCTGGCCGCTGTTGCTGGTGATGACCAGCGCCAACCCCGGCGGCGAACCGCTGGTCGTCGCGGACGAGGAAGCCTTCGCCCGGCTGGCCGGCATCGCCGACGGCTTTCTCACCCACGACCGGGCTATCGTCGCCCGCTGCGACGATAGCGTGCTGCTGGTCCGCCCCACCGGCGCGACGTTCGTGCGCCGCGCCCGTGGGTACGTGCCGCGCTGCATCCATTTACCTGCCGCCGGCCCCTCGGTGCTGGCCTGCGGTGGCTGGCTGAAAAACACGCTCTGTTTGACCCGCGACGCCCAAGCGTATCTGTCGCCGCACATCGGCGATCTCGACAACCCTGCCGCCTGCCGCGCCCTGGGAGAGATGGCCGAGCGCTTGCTGGATGCCCTGCGCATCGTCCCGGCGCGGGTCGCCTGCGACCGCCACCCGGATTTTTACAGCAGCCGCTTCGCCGCCGCCTTCGCCGCCGAACGGGGCCTGCCCTGCGTGACCGTGCAACACCATCACGCCCACATCGCCGCCATCGTCGCCGAGCATGGCCTTGACCGTCCGGTGCTGGGATTGGCGCTGGACGGGGTCGGTCTGGGCGACGACGGCGGTCATTGGGGCGGGGAATTGCTGTGGGTGGACGGCGCGCATTACCGCCGCCTGGGTTCCCTGCGGCCGCTGCCCCTGCCCGGCGGCGACCGCGCCGCCCGCGAGCCGTGGCGCATGGCCGCCGCCGTGCTGCACGCGCTGGGTCGGAGCGAGGAAATCCCGCGTCGCTTTCCCGGACCGCTGGCGGAGCCGGTTCGCCGCCTGCTGGAGCGAGGGGAGGGGGGCCACTGTCCGCTGACCAGCAGCGCCGGGCGACTGTTCGACGCCGCCGCCGCGCTGCTCGGCGTGCGTCGGGCCAGCGCCTATGAAGGACAGGCGGCCATGGAACTGGAAGCGCTCGCCGCGATCTACGGTCCGGCCGAGCCACTCACCGACGGCTATTATTTGACGGCGAACGGTCAACTCGATCTGTTGCCCCTGTTGGCTTGGCTGGTTGATCATGCCGCCGAACCGGCTCTTGGCGCGGCCCGGTTTCACGCCACACTGGCGCTGGCGCTGGCGGACTGGATCACCCCAGTGGCGTGGCGGGAAGCCGTGACCGACATTGCCCTGGGCGGCGGCTGTTTTCTCAATCGCCTGCTGAGCGTTCGGATGCGAAGTCTATTGGAGCGGAACGGCTTGCGCGTTTACGAGGCTGGCCAAGCGCCACCGAACGATGGCGGTCTCAGCCTGGGGCAGGCGTGGATCGCGATGCAGGTTTCCGTTTGAAGCGACCTCCCTGACCCTAAGGTTCCCCTATGTGTCTCGCCATCCCCGCGCAAGTTATCGCAATATCGGACGCCGAAACCGCCGTGGTGGAATTGGGCGGTATCCGCAAGTCCATTTCCACCGCTCTGCTGGACCAGGTGGCGGTGGGCGATTACGTTATCGTCCACGTCGGCTACGCTCTCGAACGCTTGAATGTGGCCGAAGCCGAAGCCACCTTGCGCCTGTTCGCCGAACTGGCGGCCAGCGTGGCCGAGACGCCCGTCCCACTGGCCTGAACCACGCAAAACCAAGGATTTGTCTTCATGAAAGCCGTTATCCTCGACCAACTCGGCGGCCCCGAGCAATTGCGCATTGATGATGTCGCCATCCCGGAACCAGAGCCGGGCCAGGTCCGGGTGCGCCTGCACGCCTCGGCGCTCAACCGCCGCGATGTCTGGATCACCCTCGGCCAGTATCCGAAGATCCGCCTACCATGCATCCTGGGTTCGGACGGCGCCGGGGTGGTGGACAAGCTCGGTCCCGAAGCCCCGGCGGACTGTCTGGGTCAAGAGGTCGTGGTTTATCCCGCCTACGACTGGGGCGAAGACTCCCGCTTTCCCGGTCCCACCTTTCGCGTGTTGGGCATGCCAGACCCCGGCGCCTTTGCCGAATACCTCTGCGTGCCGGCCAGCCACGTCTTTGCCAAGCCGGCGCATCTGAGCTGGGAACAGGCCGCGGCGATCCCCTTGGCCGGCCTGACCGCCTGGCGGGCGCTGATGACGCAAGGGGCGGCGCAGGCCGGGGAAACGGTGCTGGTGACCGGCATCGGCGGCGGCGTGGCGACGTTTGCCCTGAAGTGGGCTGTGGCGCTGGGCGCGCGGGTGTTCGTCACCAGCGGCAGCGACGCTAAATTGGGTCAGGCCGAGCGCATGGGAGCGGCGGGAGGGGTGAACTACCGCGACAGCGCCTGGATCGGCCGGTTGGCCGAATTAACTGGCGGCGTTGACGTGATCGTGGATGGCGCGGGCGGACCCGCTTTCCCCGGTTATTTCTCGGTCCTGCGTCCGGGCGGGCGGTTGGTGGTCTACGGCGCGACGGCGGGCAATCCGCCGCGCGGACTGGAAATGGCCCGCCTGTTCTTCCGGCAGGCGCGCATTATCGGCTCCACCATGGGTTCACCCGTCGAATTTGCCGCCATGTTGCGCTTTGTCGAAACTCACCAGATCGAACCCGTGCTGGATCGGGTGTTCGCGCTCGATGAAGCGGTCGTCGCCCACCAGCGATTGCTGGCGACCGAACAACTGGGCAAGATCGTGCTGCGACATGGGGGCGAAACGACCCAAAGCCAGCGCCGAGTTCTTCGACCTGGATTTTTATGGCCGTGAGCGTGGTTTAAAAACCGGTTTGCATAACCCGTCAACTGCTTTATACGAAAAATTTCCAAAATGGCTTGACGCAGTGCAATATATGCTTTATATTGCACTGCAACACTCATCGTGAGTGTCGTTCGATTCACCCGCTATCATGGGCGGGCGCGGATTGAAATTATCCTCCTTTGGTGGTTCCTTGCCGAGGCGTCCAATCTGCCTCGGCTTTTTTGTTGCGTTGCGAAAAAACTTGACGCACTGCAACAAAACCGCTTACCTTATGCTTCAGACATCGTTCGGATGTTGTTCTTCTCCAACCTTCCTTTGGTGGTTATTGGCCGGGGCTTCGAACCCCGGCTTTTTTTGTCCGCGCAGGCGGGATCGGCGCCGGGAACTTTTCAGACGCGAAGGTTCCGATCACCAGACGAACTGATCTTTCCTTTCAAACCCTTGCGCCACACCGATGACACCGCGACCGCATCGTCCGATCCCGTTACTGGGCAAACCGCTGGTGTTTGCCGCCAGCCTGCTGCCGCTGGCCTGGGTGGTCTGGCTGGGCTGGCAAGACCAGTTGGGCGCCAATCCGGTCGAGACCCTCAGCCACCACACCGGCGACTGGAGCCTGCGGTTCCTGCTATTGACCCTGGCGGTGACGCCACTGCGGCGGCTGACCGGCTGGAATCGACTGCAACAATTCCGGCGAATGCTGGGACTGTTCGCGTTTTTTTACGTCTGCCTGCACTTTGGCGTGTATTTGATCTTCGACCAATTTTTCGATTTGGCGTCGATCGTCGAAGACGTGGCCAAGCGACCGTACATCACGGTCGGTTTCACCGCCTGGCTTTTGCTGATCCCGCTGGCGGTCACCTCCACCAATGGGATGATCAAGCGGCTGGGACGAAACTGGCGGCGGCTGCACCAACTGGTTTATCCGATCGGCGCGCTCGGCGTGCTGCACTATCTGTGGCTGGTCAAGGCCGATCTCGCCGAGCCACTGCTGTATGGCGGGGTTCTGGTTGTTTTGCTGGGCTATCGGCTGTGGTGGCGGCGGACTCACTCCGCCACAGTGACCCGTTCCACCCGCTGAAAGCCACGCGGCAACGGCTTGCCCCGGCGCCCCCGCTCCCCGGCGTAATTTTCCAGATCGGCAGGCTTGAGTTTCAAATCCCGTTTGCCGGCGGCGAGCACGACGCCTCGTCCCGGCGGCACCAGGGTCAGGGCCGCCAGCCGCTCCTCGCCCGGCAGGTCGAGAATCTTGTTGCCCTTGCCCTTGGACAGGCGCGGCAAATCCTTGGCGGCGAACAGCAACAACCGACCACCGCTGCCCACCGCCGCCAGCCGGTCGGTTTCCAGCCCCGTGACCGGCAAGGGCGGCAGGATGCGCGCCCTGTCTGGCACGGCCAGCACCAGTTTGCCAGCCTTGTTGCGGCTCACCAGGTCGTCGAAGGCGCAGATGAAACCGTAGCCGGCGTCGGTCGCCAACAGGTAGAGGTCCTCGGGATTGCCCAGCAGGACACTGACGAAATTGGCCCCGTCCGGCGGACCGAGCTTGCCGGTCAGCGGCTCGCCGTAGCCGCGCGCCGAGGCCAGTCCCGCCACCGGCAAGGTATAAGTCCGTCCGGTGCTGTCCAGAAACACCGCCGCCTGATTGCTGCGGCCCTGCGCCTGGGCCAGGAAACCGTCGCCGGCCTTGTAGCTCAAGGCCGCCGCGTCGATCTCACGTCCCTTGGCCGCTCGCACCCAACCCTTTTGCGACAGCACCACCACCGTCGGCTCGCTCGGGGTCAGGCTGGTTTCATCCAGCGCCTGGGCCGGACGCCGTTCCACCAGCGAACAGCGGCGCGGATCGGCACAGCGTTTGGCATCGTCCTGAATCTCCTTGCGGATCAGCGTCTTCAGCCGCTTTTCGGAACCGAGCAACTGTTGTAACTGCTCCTGTTCCTTGCTCAACTCATCCTGCTCGCCGCGCAGTTTCATTTCCTCCAGCCGAGCCAGATGGCGCAGCTTGGTTTCCAGAATCGCCTCGGCCTGAGCGTCGGACAGTTGGAAGCGGGCCATCAGCACCGGCTTGGGTTTGTCCTCGATGCGCAGGATGCGGATCACCTCGTCCAGATTGAGATAGGCGATCAGCAAGCCGTCGAGAATGTGCAGGCGCTGTTCGACTTGATGGAGCCGGTGTTCCAGCCGCCGGCGCACCGTAGCGATGCGGTAGCGCAGCCATTCCTCCAGAATCTGCTTGAGGTTCTTGACCTGTGGCCGACCGTCGAGGCCAATCATGTTCAGGTTGACCCGGTAGCTCTTTTCCAGGTCGGTGGTGGCGAACAGATGATCCATCAACAAATCCACGTCCACCCGGTTCGAGCGCAGCGCCAGCACCAGGCGGGTTGGATTCTCGTGGTCGGATTCGTCGCGCAGGTCCTCAACCATCGGCAATTTTTTGTCCCGCATCTGGGCGGCGATCTGTTCCATAAGCCGCGCCCCGGATACCTGATGGGGTAGGGCGGTGACGATCACGTCGCCGTTTTCCCGCTCGAAGCGGGCGCGCAACCGCACCGCGCCATTGCCGGTCTGGTACAGCTTCCGCAGTTCCTCACGCGGGGTGATGATTTCCGCGCCGCCGGGAAAATCCGGCGCGGGTACGAATTCGCACAGCGCGTCCACGTCGCACTCGGGATGATCCAGCAGGTGGAAGCAGGCGGCGGCGACTTCGCCGAGATTGTGCGGTGGAATATCGGTGGCCATGCCGACGGCGATGCCGGTCGCGCCGTTCAGCAACACGTTCGGCAAGCGGGCCGGCAGCAAGACCGGCTCGTCCAGCGTGCCGTCGAAGTTGGGCGTCCAGTCCACCGTGCCCTGGCCGAGTTCGGCCAGCAACACTTGGGCGAAGGGCGACAGCCGCGCCTCGGTGTAGCGCATGGCGGCGAAGGATTTGGGATCGTCCGGCGAACCCCAGTTGCCCTGTCCGTCCACCAGCGGATAGCGGTAGGAAAATGGCTGGGCCATCAACACCATGGCTTCGTAGCAGGCCAGATCGCCGTGCGGGTGGTATTTTCCGAGCACGTCGCCCACGGTGCGGGCGGATTTCTTGTGCTTGGCGCCGGCGTTCAAACCCAGTTCGGACATCGCGTAGACGATGCGCCGTTGCACCGGTTTTAGCCCATCGCCGATATGCGGCAGCGCCCGGTCGAGAATGACGTACATGGAATAGTCCAGGTACGCTTTTTCGGTGAAGACTTTCAGCGGTACGCGCTCGGCGCCGTCGGCGGTGAACGAATCAGCAGCTTTAACCATGATAAAAAAAGAAAACTGTTCGGTGGAGGGCCAGTGGATTGACGCATAAGTTCTGAAGGGTCTGGCTCCCACGCTCCAGCGCGGGAGCCTTGCCCCGTCCCGATGTGGCAACCTCGCGGGCCGCTGGAGCGTGGGAACGAGAACCGATCAAAACTTTTGCGTCAGCCCACTAGGTCAATCAATATCTTACCATGCTTGCAAACGTCAACCAGGGTGGGTGACTCAAGACTCGCGCCACGCACGGAAAATACCAAACCCCTGCGATTAAATGTCCTAGACTTCTAGTCAGGTGAAACGGTGCCCACGGCATCAACTGTCTCAAAGGAGAAGCTTTCGATGCGCATGGTGTCGGTGTGGTTTGCGGTGCTACTCGTCGTGGCCGGTCTCTTTTCGCTGGGAGCACAGGCAGCCGTGACGCCCGCAATTCAGACCTCGAATCTGCCACGCGAGGAGGCTTTCATCGGGTTCGCGGGCGCTAGCTGGAAGGGAACCATCGGTTGGAGTTTCACGGTTGGCGCGAACCCGATCACGGTATCGCAACTGGGCATTTACGACAGCGGCGGCAATGGCTTGGCCGAGTCGCACCAGATTGGTCTCTGGACAGGTGACGGCAGCTCGTTGCTGAGGTCGACGACGGTCCCCGCCGGCACATCCGCCACGCTGTCAGGCGCTTATCGGTACGTCCCGATCACGCCGGTCCCCTTGAACGCGGGACAGACCTACGTCATCGGCGCCTTCTATTCGGTTAACAGTGGCGACAACATCCTTCTTGTCCAGCTCTCAAAGCTATGCCCCGCAACTGAGTTTCACCCAGTCGCGACAGAGTCAACTTGGATCCGGCATAATGTTCGGATTCCCCAACCTCGACGCCGGACTTTCACAAGGTATATTCGGGCCGAATTTCATGCTGGACTGCTCCGTCACCACCGTGGTTACCACTGCCGCGGATAGTGGCGCCGATTCGCTGCGGCAGGCTATCGCCGACGCGTGCCCGGGCGGCACGATCACCTTTGACGCCAGCCTGAATGGCCAGACCATTACCCTGACTAGCGGCGAACTGGTGATCAACAGAAACCTGACGATTACCGGGCCGGGCGCGAATTTGCTGGCGGTGAGTGGCAACAACGCCTCGCGGGTGTTCAACATCGGCGCGGGGGCCACGGTCACCCTCCAGCGATTCACAGTGAGCAATGGCCGAGATGCGGACGCTGGTGGCATTCGCAATGCCGGCGTTCTCACCGTGCGCGACAGCGCTTTTACCGGCAACAGCCCAACCAATAGCAGAAGCGCCGCCATTTACAATACCGGCACGCTCACGGTAGCCAACAGCACCTTCACCGGCAACAGTGGCGCCACTTACGGGATCATCGGGGCATTCGGCGCCTCGGGTCCGCTGACCTTGGAACAGGTCACGCTGAGCGGCAACACCGGCCGTGGGGTAGTCAGTCATAATTCCGGCGCGGCAACCTTGCGCTACGTCACCCTCGCGCAGTCGAACAACGCCACGGCGGTATTCGCCGTCGGCCAAGCGATCCGCCTGGAAAGCAGCATCATCGCCAGCGCCAGCGGTGGCAGCGCCTGCGAAACCATATCCGGCAGTTTCGCTTCCTGTGGCTACAACCTCATCAGCGACGCCACTTGCGCCTTGAGCAGTGGGACGATTACTGTCCGGGGGGTAGTCAGCGCCGGTGCGGATGTTTCCCTGACCAGCGCCGTCTTTCTGGCGGCCCAAGGCGCTCCAGCCAGTCCGCCCGACCTGCCACCCGGCGTCGGTTTCCCCTATGGCCTGTTCGCCTTCGCCGTCACGGGTCTGCCCACCACGGGTGCCCCGGCCAGCGTTACCTTTACCCTGACCTATCCCGACCCTCTGCCGGCTGGCACACCGTACTGGAAATACGGCCGGACTGCGGCGCAGCCCACGTTCCACTGGTACAGCCTGCCGACCGCCACCAACAATAACCAGATCACCTTCTCGGTGACCGACGGCGGTCAAGGCGACAACGACCTAACCTTCGACGGTTCGATCACCGATCCGGGGGGGCCCGGCTTCAGCATCGGCGCGGTCAGCATTCCCACCCTCTCCGAGTGGGCGCTGCTATTGCTGGCCCTGTTACTGGGCGGGATTGCCGCAATGCCACGGTTTAGGCACTGGCCCCCATCGCGGCGATAGTCGCCGCCAGTCTTTATTCTGGGTTGAGGAGAGTGAAATGAACGCCATCCAGCACCTGCTTTTACCGAAGACCAGCGATATCGGCTTTCCCGTCCAGCGGCTCCTGCCGGCGACGGAGGTTCAATCGGTCGGTCCGTTCGTCTTTTTCGATCACATGGGTCCCGCGCGCTTCGCCCGCGAGGGGACAGCGGGCGACGTGCGGCCGCATCCACACATCGGTCTGGCCACCGTGACCTATCTCTACTCCGGCGCGATGATGCACCGCGACAGCCTGGGCTACGTCCAGCGCATCGAACCGGGCGCGATCAATCTGATGGCGGCCGGACGCGGCATCGTCCATTCGGAGCGGGTGCCGGCCGACGTTCGAGCCGATCAGGTCGCGGTGCGGGGCATCCAAATCTGGCTGGCGTTGCCGGCCGAACGCGAGGAGATGGAACCCGCGTTTCATCACTATCCGGCGGAAATGTTACCTGCCATCGCGTTCCGGGGCGTGTCGCTGCAACTGCTGATCGGCGCAGCGTTCGGGCTCCGCTCGCCGGTCGTCGCCTATTCCCCCACCTTCCAGGCCGACGTGAAGCTGGCCGAGGGCGGGGCGCTGGCACTGCCGCCGGATTACCCGGAACGCGGGGTTTATCTGACCGAAGGACAACTGACGGTCGAGGATGAGCCGCTGGCAACCGGGCAACTGGCGGTGCTGAAGCCAGGTCGGACGGTGCGCCTGGAAGCGCGAACGCCGGTTCGCCTGATGCTGCTGGGTGGTGCGCCGCTGGACGGCAAACGGTTCATTTATTGGAACTTCGTGGCGCGCACGCGGGAGCGCATCGAAGCGGCCAAGGCCGACTGGGCGGAAGGGCGTTTCGCTCCGGTTCCAGGCGAAACCGAGTTCATTCCCGCGCCGTGGCGCTAGCAGTGTTTGAGCCAGCATTTTGATCGGTTCTCCAGCGTGGGAATGCGTCCGGAATCGCTCCGGCGGCCCGCGAGGTTGCAACCTCGGGACGGGGCGGGGCTCCCGCGCTGGAGCGTGGGAGCCAGACCCTACCGGTCAGAATTCATGCGTCAATCCACTAGCGATGTTCAAGCCAGCATTTCTGGCCGCAACTGGCCACGGAGGAATACCACGCCGCCGTTGCGGGTGGAGATCGGCGCGTGCCGCGAGCCGGGCAGCGCCGCGTGATAGTCGCCTTGACTGTAGGCGCGGTCGCCGATCAGCATGTCGCCATCCAGTAACAGACATTCCTCCAGAGCGTGGTGATCGTGCGCCGGAAGTTGGCAACCCGGCGCCAGCCGCAGCAAAAACGACTGGAAGCCAGCTTCCCGGTCCACCAGCAGCAGCTTGATTTCCAAACCTGGCGCCAGCATCCGCCATTCGCCTTCCCGCTCGCGCACGGTCACGGTCGCGGGCGGCCCCGCCTCGTCCAGCGCCGCCTCGATGGCGTCCCAGACCGATGCGCGGGGTTCCACCTCTGGCACGCTGGCCGCCAGCGGAGTCAGGCGCCGTTCCCAGGCGGCAACTTGCCGCTGCAATTCCGGGTTGCGGGCCAGGTTTGCTTCGAACTCGGCCAGTTCCGACCCGCTCAGCGCGCCGAGCACATAATCGCCCGCCAAGCTTTCGGCTTCGTTCCGGTTCATGATTCCAGGCACCCCTTCAGTTGCAGCAAACCCCGCCGTACCCAGCTTTTGACCGTGCCCAGCGGAGTTTGTAACCGCGCCGCCAGTTCCTCATGGCTGAGACCGTGGAAAAAAGCCAGCCCGATGGCTTGGGATTGATCGGTGGACAGGCGCCGCAGACACTCCTGAATGGCGTGAGCCAAGTGATCGACCGACAGCGAGGGTTGGGGATCGGGTATTTGCAAGGCTTCCTCGTCCAGTGGCTCGGCATGGACTTCCGCCGCCCGCCGTCGCCGTTGGCGCAACATCTCGATGGCCCGGTGGCGGGTGATGGCCATGAGCCAGACCAGGACCGGCGCCCGTCCAGGCTGGTATTGCCCGGCGGTGCGCCAAACGGCCAGATAGGCTTCCTGCAAGACATCCTCCGCCGCCTCCTGCTGGCGCAGCAACGCCAGCACGATCCCGTACAGGCGGCCTCGGGTGAGTCGATACAATTCCGCGAACGCTTGGCGGTCGCCGCGCGCGGTGGCCGCCAACAGGTCGGCCAGCGGATCGGACTGAGGGGGCAACGATTGACGGGCCAAGTCCACGGCGCTTTGCCTGCTCTCGGTATTGTGGCGCTGGGATTCTAGCCGGCCCCACCGCGCGCGGCAACGCTGCCCGGCTGGCGGGGAAGAGCAATATGTTGCTCGCGCGCATGGCATGTTTCTGGAACACCGTCAGCGGGTCACGATGTCCTTGCGCATCGGTCCCAGCAGCGCCAACAATTCCTGTTGCTCTTTCGCCGGAACCTTGTACTTGTCGAGGCTCTTGACCAGGTCCTCCACCAGGGCGTTGAACTGCGGGTCGTTGATGCCCATGCCGGCATGAGCCGTCTTCATGTCTCGTCCGATGTAGGCGCAGGGTCCGCCGGCGCCGGCGCAAATCTGTTCGGCCAACAGGCGCTTGAGCCGGGGAATATTGGATTGAGCGAAGAACACGTTGATGCGCTTGTCGGCGGCGACGTTGGCGACGAAATCGTCCACCACCGCGTTGATCGCAGGCTGTCCGCCCAGGCGCTCGTACAGGGTCGAGCTTTTGGCCGGGGTTGGCGAGTGCGCGGCGCAGGCGGCCAGCGCCAGGGCACCTACGAGGGGCAGCAAACGATGGAAACGAGCGAAAGCGAACATGACGGTACTCTCCCTCTGGGTTGGGTTCAGGTTGGGTTGGAAAAAACGTTGATATTCAAGCCCCGCTCCAGGCACCAGATCAGGGCGAGCAGGGCGACGGCGGCCGAGCCCACCGGCAGCGCCAGCCGCCGGTACAGCCAAGTTTGGCGCAGGGCGAAAGCCAGCGGCAGCACCATCGCGACGATGGTCAGTTGCCCGGCTTCGACGCCCAGGTTGAAGCTGGCCAGCGCCAGCGCCAATGCGTCCCTGGGCAAACCCAATTCCCACAACACGCTGGCGAAACCGAAGCCATGGATCAGTCCCAGCCCGAACGCCAGTAGCCAGCGCCGCGTCGTCACCAGCGGGAACAGGTTGTTCAGCGCCGCCAGCACGATGGTGAACGCGATCACCGTTTCCACCAGCCGGCTGGGCAGATTCACCACCCCCAGCACCGCCAGGCTTAGCGTCAGCGAATGGGCGAGGGTAAAAGCGGTCACGATGCCGGCGGTTTCCAGCAGTACCGTCCGCAGCGCCATCGCCGGTCGCCAGCGACCGTTTTCCCGCCATAGCACCGCCGGCAGCAGCAAGGCCAGCAAAAACAGGATGTGATCGAAACCGAGGGGCAGGATGTGGGTAAAGCCGAGCGCGAGATAGCGCCAGGCGGTGTCGAGTCGATCGACGGGCGGCGTGGGCGATGTCAGGGCAAACGGGGTGCTGGTCTGGCTGCCTTCTAGCCATTCGGTGGTGGCTTCCTTGGAGTCAGCGCCTTGGATCGTCAAGGCGTAAGACGCGAACGTCCACCCATAACTCCAGGTAAAGTGGCGCGCATCCGGAGGGATCCGGCCGGTCAATCGGATGGTCGCCACGGCAGGCGACAGGGCGTCGGCGCCGGGCACGACCGCATAGGAGATCGCGGGACGAACGTCCTGGGCATCGAACGCCAGCTTCACTCGCTGGCGAAATGGCTCGTCAAAACTTGCGAACACGGACTGGAGACAAGCCGGACAGGTGTCGAGGGGTAGGGAGCCACCGGCCGAGGCTTTGAGTTTTTCGGCGAGCGCCGCCGCATCCGTCACGATTTCAACCTGGTACGTCTGGCCTTCCTGAAAAAGGACCGACACGCGCGTGGCGCCGATCTCATGGGCGCGCACCGTTACGCCGCTCAGAAGCGCGACGACGAGGGCGCACAAGGCCAGATGGACCAGATGCCCGCGCTGCGAGACGGAAGACGTGACGCCGAAGATATTCGTCAGCATTGCCTGTGATCCTTGTGTTCTTTAAGCCTTTAATGGCCTTGGGCGATCTTGGGTTGCCGTTCGAACGTCAACGACGCCCAAAAGCTCGCCCACTCGGCCTGGGAGCCAGCCGCCGCTGGAACCATATGCACGGCTTTAATCAACCACATTCCATTCGGTCGCAACCGAAATCGCACCCGGCCGGCGGCATCGGTGCGAGTCGCCAGCTTCTCGGATGGATTCAACCGGTTCATGGCAACGACCAGTGCATCCGCGAGCGGGCGGTCCTCATACGTTAAGCGCAGGGGAAGATCCTCATCGGCGCCGAGTCCGTATGGATTCCGTTCGGCTACCAGTTCGAGGGTAAACCCGAGGGGGCGGTCGCCTTGGGCCGCGCTCGGCGTTCCTGACAGCACCAGGCTTTTCGCGCAACGTGAAAAAAGTTCGCGAGCGCTCGCTTCGGTTTCATTGCGGCGGGCTCGCAGCGCCGCGATCGTCTCAAGCCCTTCTTCCCGCAAATACCGATTGAATTTTTCCGCCGGCAATTCAACCGCGCTCGGATGGCTGTGATAGCCGATGACGAGCAAGCCCGGCAGATCCGAGCGCAAGAAACCCGCCGGATCGACGCCGTCTCGGCCAACGACCGGTTTACGTCCGGTCGTATCCTCGAAAACAAACTGATTGATGAGTGAGGCATTGCGCGGCAGCGGATCCCCGAGCAGGTCCTGCCCGACACGTAACCGCACGCCGACCAACTGACCAGGTTCCGGAGAGAACGTCGTTGGCTCAATCCACAGATCGTGGGCGAGCAGCGGCGAACTGCTCAAGACGATGGCCGCTATCGCTAGCGGCAGACGAAACCTCGCCCATCCTAAACGTGACATCCTCGGTCTCCTGGGACGGGCCCCAACCGGGGACCCGTCTCCATGCAGTCGTGGATCGGATGAATCAATTTTAAGGAGTAGGCGGCGGCGGGGTTTGTTCGGTCGGAACATTGATGCCGCCATGCCCCTGGTAGAGACCCTGGTGAGCCGGGGCCAGGAACGGGAATCGGTCGAGATAGTCCTTGTCGTTGACTTCGATGCCCTTGGCTAGGCCGGCCGCCGGGTTACCCGCCACGATCAGGCCGATCAGCACGCTATTCACATTCACCTGATTGCGGTTCGGCGCGGCGCCACCGCCAAGGCGACGCCCATTGGGGAAGCTCGAATCGATGGCGGCGTCGAGGGTGATGACGTCACCGGTGAAGCCGTCGGCGACCGGGATGGGCCGACCCAAGTTGATCGCGTTGATGATGTCAGTGCGGGGCCCTTTGAGTGTGGTCACAGTACCCGCAGGCACCCCCAGAGCCTTGTAGATACCGAGCGCCTCGGCGTCGCGCACCAACACCGGGAACAGGATGTCGGCGCCGAAGTTGGTCACGTCCTTGAGGGGGCTGCTGCGCAGGTAGCGGGTCTGACGCTGAGTCCCAACGAGGCCGGCGTTGAAGAGCGGCAGGGCGTTTCGACCGACCTGCACGAAGGCGCCGGACCCCTTGAGACCGGTGATGATGTTGCTGGGATCGACGCTCTGCATTCTTTGACGGCTAATGCTCGACCATACCCGGAGTAGACTGTCGGTCGAGTCGGCCTTGAGCACGCCGTTGTGTGGGATGCCTTGTGGGAAGATGTCGCTGATCGGGATTTCGAGGGCGATCGAAAAGAGGTTGAAACCCGTGAACACGTCTTTGCCCGGCGGGCGGCGCGCGCCCGGAATTCCGCCGAGATCGTCGGTGTTCAAGTTGACCAAGTCGAAAATACCCTTCTCATCAAGCTGATAGGGGTCGTCGAACTGGCCGGCGATGACCCGCCCCCCGTTCCCAAGCGGGTGGATGAAGGTGTCGACGAAAGCTTGATCGTAGAGACCCACTTCACGGCTGGTGGGATCCCCGGAATCGTAACCGGCGAAAGCACCGAGACCGTAGACGAGCCGGTCGGTCTGTGGGCCGTGGTTGTTCGGGAGGACGGGGAGATCCTTGCCGAGGACGACGACTCGCCTGTCAAAACCGTCCCCATCGAGATCGCCATCCCCATCGCTATCGTCATCCAGGTTTCCACCTTTCAAGGGCACGGTTCGGCTGACCGTCATGGTTTCGGCGCCGCCGGTGAGTTGCCAGAGTAGCTCGTTGCCGCCGCCCAGAGCATCCGTGGAACTGGGAGGCGCCTCGGGCGTCAGCGTATTCTTGAACTCGACGCGATACACCAGTTTGTCCTTGAGGCTCGCACCGATTCCGATGTGGAACTCATAGCGGTAGCCGTTGCAGGCGCGCAGGCCCTGGTTACCTTGACCCGGCTCGTGGAGCGGGTTGAAATTCATGATGAGGTAGAGCTTGTCGTGCGAGCCGGGCGACACCCAGGCGTAAGTGTCGGTGTTGTCGGCGCAGGGCTCGTTGAGGATCGCCAACGCCTCGCGGTGGCTCGAGCCATGCGCGGTCAATCCGGTCGCGGTGAATAGCGCTGTTGCGAACAAAACTTGGAGTAACGGTTTGGGCATGACAATACTTCCTCGGTAAACGGATGGATGAAGCGATGCGCGGAGCGTCGCCTCGCGTGAAGCGCGAGCCGCTTCACTCTGTCATGCGCCAACCAGCACGATTTGGATGAGGGTCGGCGAAAAAAAACTTGTCGATGCCGTCCCGCCTTCTTGCGCCGAACCGACCACGGGCTAAAAAATCACGACTGACTCCTTGCCAACCCCGCCGCCTTTGGTTACTCTTCCGCGCCTATCGCTTAGGCGCGTAGCTCAGTTGGTTAGAGCACCACCTTGACATGGTGGGGGTCGTTGGTTCGAGTCCAATCGCGCCTACCAGATTTTTGCGGGTTGCGGAGCGAGACGATTTGAAAGGGGCGCGCCTTCCTTCCAAAAGAAGGGTTTCAAGGCCCGCCCCTTACTATTTCACTCCGGGCAAAAGAGTCAGCGGATCAAGAGAATTGCAGCGATGCCGATCATCACGCTCCCCGATGGCAGCCAGCGCGCGTTCGACGCCCCCGTCAGCGTGCATGAGGTCGCCGCCGCGATTGGCCCGGGCCTGGCCAAGGCCGCCCTGGCCGGCAAGGTGGATGGCCGGCTGGTGGATACTTCGCATACCCTCGCCCAGGATGCGAATCTGGCCATCGTCACCGAGCGCGACCCCGAAGGGCTGGAGATCATCCGCCATTCCAGCGCCCACCTCCTGGCCCACGCTGTCAAGCAGCTCTATCCGACCGCGCAGGTCACCATCGGCCCGGTGATCGAGAACGGCTTTTATTACGACTTCGCTTTTGAGCGGCCCTTCACCCCCGACGATCTGGAACGGATTCAGGCGCGGATGGAAGAACTGGCGGCCCAGGACATTCCGCTGGCCCGCTCGGTGATGCCACGCGACGAGGCGGTGACCTTCTTCCGCCAGATGGGCGAGGACTACAAGGCGCAAATCATCGCCGACATTCCGTCCAACGAGGACATTTCGCTGTACCGGCAGGCCGATTTCATCGATCTTTGTCGCGGGCCGCACGTGCCTTCCACCGGCAAGCTCAAGGCGTTCAAGCTGATGAAGGTGGCCGGGGCCTACTGGCGCGGCGATTCCCGCAACGAGATGCTCCAGCGTATCTACGGCACCGCCTGGCTGGATCAGAAGGCGCTGAAGGCCTACCTGCACCGGCTGGAAGAGGCGGAGAAGCGCGATCATCGCAAGGTCGGCAAAGCGCTCGACCTGTTCCACGTGCAGGAGGAGGCGCCCGGCATGGTGTTCTGGCACGACCGGGGCTGGCGCATCTACGTCGAGGTGCAGAACTACATCCGCCAGTTGCTGCGCGAGCACTGCTATCAGGAAGTCCACACTCCGCAGATCGTGGATCGCGTGCTGTGGGAACGCTCCGGCCACTGGGAAAAGTTCCGCAACGACATGTTCACCACCGCGTCGGAAAACCGCGACTACGCGGTCAAGCCGATGAACTGTCCCTGCCACATTCAGATTTACAACCAGGGACTGCGCAGCTACCGCGACCTGCCGCTGCGCATGGCCGAGTTCGGTTCCTGCCACCGCAACGAACCGTCCGGCACCCTGCACGGGCTGATGCGGGTGCGCAACTTCGTCCAGGACGACGCCCACATCTTCTGTACCGAGGATCAAATCCAGGTCGAGGTGTCGGCGTTCATGGACCTGCTGTTCCGGGTCTACGCCGATTTTGGCTTCAACGAGGTGCAACTGGCGCTGTCCACCCGGCCCGAGATGCGGGTCGGCAGCGACGAGGTGTGGGACAAGGCGGAAAAGGCGCTGGAAATCGCACTGAACCGCAGCGGCCTGCCGTGGCAGTTGAAGCCGGGCGAAGGCGCGTTTTACGGTCCCAAGATCGAATTCGTGCTGCGCGACTGTCTGGACCGGCTGTGGCAGTGCGGCACGATTCAGGTGGATTTTTCCATGCCGGGCCGGCTGGACGCCCACTACATCGCCGAGGACGGCAGCAAGCGGACGCCGGTGATGTTGCACCGGGCTATACTGGGTTCGCTGGAGCGGTTCATCGGCATTTTGATCGAGCAGTACGCTGGCGCGCTGCCGGTCTGGCTGGCGCCGACCCAGGCGATGGTCCTGAATATCACCGACCATCAGGCCGAATACGCTGCCAAGGTCGAAAAATCCCTTATGCAACAAGGTTTCCGTGTCGCGGCTGACTTGAGAAACGAGAAAATCGGCTTTAAAATCCGCGAACATACGTTACAGCGCGTTCCCTATCTCCTGGTCGTCGGTGACCGCGAGATGGAAACCGACGCCATCGCCGTGCGCACCCGCGCCGGCAAGGACCTGGGCGTCATGCATCTGGCGGCTTTCGTGGAACGGCTGCAAACCGATATCGCCCGGCGCGGACGAACCGAATAATCACTGGAGGGCAACAACATCGCCGCGAATAATGAACTCCGGCTCAACGACGAGATCACCGGGCGCGAAGTACGCCTGATCGATCAGGACGGCGAGCAGGCAGGGGTCGTCCCCCTGGTGCAAGCCCGGCGGATGGCCGAGGAAGCCGAACTGGATCTGGTGGAAATTTCCCCGAACGCCAAGCCGCCGGTCTGCCGCATCATGGATTACGGCAAATTCCGGTTCGAGCAGGCCAAGAAACAGAGCGAAGCCAGGAAGAAGCAGAAGCAAATCCAGGTTAAGGAAATCAAGTTTCGTCCAGGCACGGACGAAGGGGACTATCAGGTCAAACTACGCAACCTGATCCGTTTCCTGAGCGAAGGCGACAAGGCCAAGGTGACGCTGCGGTTTCGGGGCCGCGAGATGGCGCACCAGGATATTGGCATCAGCCTTCTCAAGCGCGTTGAAGACGACCTCGCGGCGTATGGCGCGGTGGAACAGCGGCCCAGGATGGAAGGGCGGCAGATGGTCATGACCATCGCGCCGGTCAAGAAGAAGTAATTCCCTCCGAGCGGTTGGCGGTTGCCATCTCCGGCGCGCGCCGGGGTCCGTCCATGAATTTACCTTTTTCAATTGCGGAGTCATGCAATGCCCAAGATGAAATCCAATCGGGGGGCGGCGAAACGCTTCAGCCCCACCGGGTCCGGCAAGTTCAAGTGTTCCCACTCGCACCTCCGGCACATCCTGACCAAGAAGACCAGCAAGCGGAAGCGCCAGTTGCGCGGCACCACCACCATGGCGGCGGTGGATGTCCCGGCGGTGCGTCGGATGTTGCCCTACAGTTGAGTCGCCGGACCGGAGAGATTAAATCATGCCCCGAGTAAAACGCGGCGTTACCGCCCACGCCCGCCATAAAAAAGTCCTGAACCAGGCCAAGGGTTACTACGGCGCCCGTAGCAAGGTGTACCGGGTCGCCAAGCAGGCCGTGATCAAGGCCGGCCAGTACGCCTACCGCGACCGCCGCCAGAAGAAGCGCGATTTCCGCGCCTTGTGGATTACCCGCATCAACGCCGGCGCCCGCGAGAGTGGCTTGTCCTACAGCCGGTTGATCAATGGCCTCAAGCTGGCCGCCATCGAGGTCGACCGCAAGGTGCTGGCCGATCTGGCGGTGTTCGACAAGCCGGCGTTCGCCGAACTGGCCAACCGCGCCAAGACCGCGCTCGGCATCGCCTGAACTGTCCGCTGGATCGGATTTCGGTCCAGCGGTCCCAGGAATTCCGAACGAGGGAAAGGCCGCGGTCCTTTCCCTTTTTTGTTGCTTATCGTTGAGAGACCCGCTCGCGTGGACCCATTGCCCGAACTGATTCAAACCGCCCAGGCCACCATCGCCGGGGCTGGCGATCTCGCCGCCCTGGATCAGGCGCGCGTGCATTATCTGGGCAAGAAAGGCGCGCTCACCGAGCGCCTCAAGGAACTGGGGCGCCTGCCGCCCGAACAGCGGCGCGACGCCGGCCAGGCCATCAACGAGGCCAAAGAGGCGTTGGAAGCCGCCATCGCCGCACGCAAGACGGCGCTGGAAGCGGCGGCGCTGGATGCCCGGCTGGCGAGCGAGGCCATCGACGTGACGTTGCCAGGGCGAGGGCAGCGGCCCGGCGGCCGCCATCCGCTCAGCCGCACCTTGGCGCGCATCGAGGCATTCTTCACCGGGATCGGCTTTGCGGTCGCTGAAGGGCCGGAAGTCGAGGACGATTTCCATAACTTCGAGGCGCTCAACATCCCGCCCCACCATCCGGCGCGGGCGATGCACGATACCTTTTATTTCGACGCCCACACTCTGTTGCGCACCCACACCTCGCCGGTGCAAATCCGGGTGATGGAGCGGCAATCGGCGCCGGTGCGGGTGATCGCGCCGGGGCGGGTCTATCGCTGCGATTCGGACTTGACCCACTCGCCGATGTTCCATCAGGTCGAGGGGTTGCTGGTGGACGAGGACGTGAGCTTCGCTGATTTAAAGGGCGTGCTGGACGATTTCCTGCGGGGCTTCTTCGAACGCGATCTGGCGGTGCGCTTCCGCCCGTCCTATTTCCCGTTCACCGAGCCGTCTGCCGAGGTCGATATCCAGTGCGTGATCTGCGGCGGCGGCGGTTGCCGGGTGTGCAAGCACAGCGGCTGGCTGGAAGTGCTCGGCTGCGGCATGGTGCATCCGGCGGTATTCGAGAAAGTTGGCATCGACAGCGAGCGCTACACTGGCTACGCCTTCGGCATGGGCGTCGAGCGGCTGACCATGCTGCGCTACGGCGTCAACGATTTGCGGTTGTTCTTCGAGAACGATCTGCGCTTCCTGCGGCAGTTTCAGTGAGGCTCCCAGTATGAAAATCAGCGAACACTGGCTGCGGGAATGGGTCGATCCCGCCATTTCCAGCGCCGAACTGGCGGCGCAACTGACCATGGCCGGCCTGGAAGTGGACCACGTCGAACCCGCCGCGCCTGCGTTTGAGCAAGTGGTGGTCGGTCGGGTGATCAGTCTGGTCTCGCATCCCGACGCCGACCGGCTGCGGGTGGCGACGGTGGACGTGGGCGGCGCGGAACTATTACAAATTGTCTGCGGCGCCCCGAACGTGACGGTCGGAATGTGCGCCCCGACGGCCCTGATTGGCGCGGTGCTGCCCGGCGGATTCACCATCAAGCAATCCAAGCTGCGCGGCGTCGAATCGCAGGGCATGTTGTGCTCGGCCAAGGAATTGGGCTTGGCGGAAAGTTCGAGTGGTCTACTGCCATTGCCAGCCGACAGTCGGCCCGGCCAGAACGTGCGCGAGCTGTTGGCGCTGGATGATTCGATCATCGAGATCGAACTGACGCCCAATCGCGGCGACTGTCTGGGCATGGAGGGCATCGCCCGCGAAGTGGCGACCCTCAACCGCTGCGAGTTTCGCCCGCTGCCGGCGGACGCCGTGCCGCCGGTGGTGGACGCCATCTTCCCGGTGACGCTACTCGATCCCGCCGATTGTCCGCGTTACGTGGGCCGGGTGATTCGCGGGGTCAATCCCGTCGCCGAAACGCCGCTGTGGATGCAGGAGCGTCTGCGCCGCGCCGGGGTGCGTAGCCTGGGGCCGCTGGTGGATGTGACCAATTACGTGATGCTGGAACTCGGCCAGCCGATGCATGCCTTCGACCTGGGCCGGCTGACCGGTGGCATCGAAGTGCGCCGCGCCCGGCCCGGCGACCGGCTGGAACTGCTCAACGGCGTGGTGGTGGAGCCGGATGTGGAAACTCTGCTGATCACCGATCACGCTGGCCCGCTGGCGCTGGCCGGGATCATGGGTGGCGAAATCAGCTCCTGCACCGCCGCCACCCGCGATGTGTTCCTGGAAAGCGCCTTTTTCACGCCGGCCAGCATCGCCGGTCGCGCCCGCCGCTACGGTCTGCAAACCGATTCCTCCTACCGCTTCGAGCGCGGCGTAGATTCGCAGTTGCAGCGCCGCGCCGCCGAACGCGCTACCAAGCTGTTGATTGACATGGCCGGCGGCCAGCCGGGACCCATCGTCGAAGCGGTGTCGCCCGAACATTTGCCGGCGGAACCGGCCATCCGGCTGCGGCCCGAACGTCTCCGCAAGCTGCTGGGGATGGATGTTCCCTCCGCCGAGGTCGAGGGAATCCTGCGGCGGTTGGGCATGGCGGTGGCAGTCGAGGTGGATCATTGGCTGGTCGCGCCGCCGAGCAGCCGGTTCGACCTCGCGCTGGAAGTGGATTTGATCGAGGAAATCGCCCGGATTCATGGCTATGATCGCCTGCCCGGCAACCGGCCGCTGACCCGGATGGAAATACCGCCGCAGCCGGAAGGGCGGGTGGCGCCGGAACGGTTCAAGGAAACTCTGGCGCAGCGGGGATTTCAGGAAGCCATCACTTATAGTTTTGTCGATCCGGCATTTCAGCGGCGCCTCGATCCCGAGCGGCAACCGCTGGCGCTGGCCAATCCGATTTCCGCCGACCTGGCGGTGATGCGCACCAGCCTGTGGCCGGGCTTGCTCAAGGCGCTGGTCTATAATCAGAAACGCCAGCAAGCCCGAATCCGGTTGTTCGAGCACGGCCTGAACTTCATCCCTGAAACCGACGGCTTGCGGCAGGAACCCTACATTGGCGGCGTCGCGGCGGGGAACGCCCTGCCGGAACAGTGGGGCGCACCGGCCCGGCCAGTAGATTTCTTCGATCTCAAGGCCGATGTCGAGGCGCTGCTGGCTTTGAGCGGCGAACCGGAAGTGTTTGCCTTCGTTGCCGCCGCGCATCCAGCATTGCATCCGGGCCAGAGTGCCCGGATCGAACGCGCTGGTCAGCTCGTGGGCTGGCTGGGTGTGCTACATCCTCGGGTGGCGCAGGAACTGGATATGGAGGGGGATGCCTTCGTGTTCGAACTGCGGCTGGAGGGGGTGCAAACTGCGCGGACGCCGGCATTTCGAGAGCTTTCCAAGTTCCCGGCCAGTCGCCGCGACCTCGCCATCGTGGTCGATGAGGCGGTCACTGCTCAGGCTATTCAGGATTGCATCCACCGTCACGGTAGCGAACGGCTGCGCGAAGCGTGGCTGTTTGATGTCTATCGGGGCAAGGGCATCGCCGAAGGCAAAAAAAGTTTGGCTTTTGGATTGATTTTACAAGACTTCTCGCACAATCTTACTGACAGTGTGGTCGAAGAGACCGTATCCGGGATCATCGCCGGGCTGGCCGAGCAGTTCGGCGCAACGCTTAGGGTTTAGCAGATGGCACTAACAAAAGCCGACATGGCTGAACAGTTGTTCGAGGAATTGGGCATCAACAAACGCGAGGCCAAGGAGCTCGTGGAGATCTTCTTCGAAGAGATCCGCAGCGCCTTGGAACGGGGGCGGCAAGTGAAATTGTCTGGATTTGGCAATTTCGACCTGCGCGACAAGAACCAGCGGCCGGGCCGCAACCCCAAGACGGGGGAAGAAATCCCGATCACCGCCCGCCGGGTAGTGACTTTCCGTCCGGGACAAAAGCTCAAGGCGCGGGTGGATGCTTTCAAGGGCGAGGCGCAGTAAACGCGCTCGTCGTGAAATGCTTGGCAAGCCGGACGGATTGAATTAACATCGTCAATCCTTACGGCGGTCAGCCCGCCATTTTCGGGGCGTAGCGCAGCCTGGTAGCGCACCTGCATGGGGTGCAGGTGGTCGGAGGTTCAAATCCTCTCGCCCCGACCAATCAAAACAAGCACTTAGCTTAAGATTTTTTCTTGGCTAAGTGCTTTGTTTTTTGCACGATGGAAATGTGCTGTGCCCTATAGTTTTCAAAGCTATAGGGAGCGTGGGGAGCGTGGCTACCCAGAAGTTGACATCTCTGGCCCGTTCGGGTCGGTGAAAACCCATGCCTGGACTGATGGGATTCAACTGCAAGTCGAAGGCCGTGGTTTTGACGGCTTTCTGTTCCTGGCTTGTCGGACGCGCCAGAATTTCCCGCAATGCGAAATTCCGTGCGTTCAAATCCTGAACACCTTCATGACCTCATCTCCCAGGTGATTGATCACTTTCACGGCAATCCGCCCGGATTTTGGCTTTTTGAACGGACGGGAGAGGTCGCTGTTCAGCGTCGCCCAGGCTTCGGGGTCAATTTCCGCCTTGAGGGTTGTTTTCAGGGCGCTGTAGGGATCGTTGGCCCCAAGAAAGTAGGCGTGGCGCACGAAGAAGCTTTCCTGGTTGTAGTCGGTGTCGATGAACCAGCAGGCGATGCCTTCGATGCTGTCACTGACGACCTCGCCGGTCTGCGGCTTGAACACATCGACGCCGTTGACCTTGACGCGCCAGTTCCCGTCATCCTGCGGCAGTAGATCGATGTCGGGTTCGCCGAAAATGACGAACAGGTTGCCCTTGCCGGTGTTTTTGAGGTCGTCGGCCATGTGCAGATCGGCGTTCATGCGGGCCTTGAGGACGGGCAGTCGGCCGAGTTTGCTGAATTCGGTGGTGTGAGCTTCATAGTTGAAGGCGCAGGCGATCAGCACGTCAAAGCCGGCATCAGCGGCCTCGCGGGCGGCTTCGACCAGGTCCGCGCGTTGCACGGTGCCGAATTCCGGGCCGATGAAGATGGCGGCGCGTTTCTCTGCCTCGCCCTCCACGTAGCGCCCCTCGGCGCACACCAGTTCGCCGGCCCACGGAATCAGCGCCGTGAAGGTGATGCGGTCTTCCTTGTGCGCCTGCTGGACGCCGGCCGTCTTGAGGTTTTCCAGAATCATCTGCGGGAACGACTGCTTGGCGGCGTAGTCGGTCGCTGATTCCCGCTGGGTGTCGATCGGTTCGTCGTCCTCGTCCACGCCGAGCATCCGATGCGGGCTGAGGCTGTCCACGGTGAAGGGACCGGCGACGCGCACGCATTTCTTGTTCTCGTAGGGCTTGTCGTAGAGATACTCGAATTCGGCCTTGGCGGCGATAGAGGCGTCGATGTCCTTCTGTCGGGCGATGCGCGCCTGCCACCAGTCGGCGTGCAGCTTTTTCGCCGGCTCTGGCCAGTCCTTGCCCGGTTCGCGGGGAATTTCCCATTCTTGCCAGTTCTTTTTCAGCGATGCGTTCAATTGCTCGCGCAACGGCTCCAGCGTCTGTTGCCACTGGTCCCAGATCACATCAATTTCGGCGTTATTGGCGATGGATTTCAGGGTGATGTGGGGGACGCGCTCGTAGACGAAACCGTGGCGGATGTTGCCGTGGGTAGGATGCGAACTGGGGACGCTGCGGGTGATTTCGGCTTCCTTGAGTTGGCCTTCACGGGAATCGGCCAAGAGGTAGAACGGATAGCGCGCCCCCATGATGCGGGCGCGGGCCAGCGCCAGTGCGACGCGCGAGGTGTCGATGGTGATCCAGCGCCGGCCCCATTGTTCGGCAACGTAGGCGGTGGTGCCGGAACCGCAGGTCGGGTCGAGTACGAGATCGTCGGGGTCGGTGGTCATGAGAAGACAGCGTTGGACAACTTTCTCATTTGTCTGAACGACGTAAACTTTATCTTCGGTAAAAGAGCCAGTACCGGTGTCCGTCCAGACGTTGGAGAATGGGATCACCGGAAAGTCATCGAGAAATCTCACATATTGGATTGTACCTTGCGAGGTAGGCCAAAGGCGGTCAGCTTTGCCCAAGCGAGTAAGACCGGTTAGCTCAGTCTTAAAAGTTCCTTTGCCCGGTGTATATGTCTGACCACGAAAGGCAAACTTCTGGACATCGGCTTCACCTGCGGGTCGAGAACTTGTCAGGTTGTCGGGACGGAATATTCGTGACCCTTCCGGCAGAGTGGATGCATCCGCCTTTTGCATTTTGGTCATTCGCCAACTCACACCAGATAAATCGCGCACGAGCGAATAGACTTGACCTGTCGATACACCCATAGATTTGTCCTGAAAAGCAGGACGATACTTGCATTTAGATGCGTTGCGAGTTGCCCAGATCAGATAATTTGAAGAAGCGGCCAAGAGTTCGTTGGCACGACCAGTGGTTGTTTTGAACGCGATTTGAGAGACAATGTTTCCTCCTGTAAATTTTCCTGTGATGGCCTACGAATTCGAAGCTAACTGTAAGCTAAGTGAGTCGTTTGCGGCTTCCTGAGGAAACCACAATTTCTCCCACTGGTGGTTTAGTTCGACTACTTTCAAAATACCCAGACTCTTGCTTCCGACGGCGCGCCAGCTCATACCCTTTTTCTTCTGGCGACGTCCGATCACTTGATCGCAGCCCTTTTCCATCAAGCCGCTGCCAATGGTCTTGCCCGCTTTCTTCCGACGGTGGTAGTCAATCATTTCCGTCTGATGTTTTTCAAGATACCCGATCAGTTCGAAAAGCTTTTCTTCGTTTTTAGGGCGAACCGCTGTTTTTAAATAGTTTAATACGGTATAGAGGTGACCATACCATAAATGGTGAAAAATAAACTTTAAATGCTCTTGCTTGTCGTCCTTGCTGAGCGCAATCATGCTCATGAAGTCGCGCACCTTTTTTCCTAAATGATACCAGTCCAAAATGATCGTCGGCGGACCCCCAAAAACCCCATCGAAATGTTGGCGAATGACACTCGCCCCATCGGTAATAGCCACCACTGGTAAGGGTTTTGACTCCTGTCCATAGCCCAGAACCAGACGACTCTTGAGCAAATCCGGCAAGGAGATCATCTCGTGGCCTTGGCCATCAATCAGCGCTGTGAGGTATTCAAACCCCCTGTCCGGCTTCTGCCAGATGACCAGATCAGTCCGAATCGCCGGCGTTTTCTTTTGCTGGGCATCTTCCGGGAGTAATTTTTGTTTAACACATTGTTTATGTTCGCGATTATCTTTCTGGCCACGAACTTGAATCGCATCTTCGAACAGTAAAATCTCTGGGCTCTGGGGATCGTAAATCGCCACTTTTTCCTGAATGTCTAGTACAAAGGAAGCTCCATGGCTAACGAGTTCCTCGATTTCTGCTTGTTGCGTTCGACTGACGGCGGCTGCTTTCTCAACGACCATTTGCCAAATCTTTTGATCGCTCAGTTGCCGATTCCCGGTCACCCGCTCTATTAAGTCTGCGACTTCGTTATAGCTCAATCGATTACTATAGTAAGCTGAGAATTCTTTCAATCGATCACTGATATAACCCTCTTGAAATTGACCCGTCCAATCAAAGTAAGTCCGATCCAGGCTGTTGGGGTTCGCACGGTCGATAAATCGCTGTACATGGAATTCAAATCGTCCGTGAAGCGTTTTAATCGTGATCGGAATCGTGCCATTACTAATCAGGTCTTTTTTTTACCTGCAATAAAGACTTTTTGCGCGGCTTCCAACAAATCTGCTTCAATATCCGGTAACACCTTTCGTTTGAAGGTTTCGACCGCACTTTCGATATCATGAAAAGTTTTCATCTTGCAGTCCAATGGATACTTTTTAACTGACCGACCATCAATGACCTGACCGGCATCATCTCGAAGGGTAATTTCAATCGTGGGCATCAGCATTCTCTGAGCATAGAAAATAGATTTGATCTATTAGTATAGACTAATATTCTATCACAGAAAAATTTACAGTAGGAGGAAGTTTGGTCTATGGAAAAGAACGAATTGATGGAATTGATTAAGCTGGGCGAGCCGATTGTCGTTGGTTCGGAAGGGCATGGAGCGCGTCGGCATCCCTAACGGCACCGTGCGTTTTGAGGAGG
>WBUJ01000326.1 GCA_008933795.1 Candidatus Contendibacter sp.
ACTATAGCGATCCTAATCTCATTGATGGAAACCATGGATGTCGTCCACAACTCATCTAGGGCTGCTATAGCTTTCCTATTCCACTTGTGGATCGTAGTGGCAGGTCGGGTTACGCTTCCCTAACCCGACCTGCCTGTTCTACTGCCAGTTTAACCCGCCTGCTTGGCGTGGGCCGGAATTTCCACCGCCAGATACAGTGCCCCCTCGTCGCGCTTGACCAGCAGCGGCACCCGCTTGCCCGGCGGTAGTTCCTTCACCAGTTGCCGCAGATGGGCGGCGTCTCGAATCTTCTGGTTGTTCAGGCTCACCAGAATATCGCCCGGTTGCACGCCGGCCTCGGCGGCGGGACCCGATCCGACCCGCTGGACCTGCACGCCACCGTCGCCTCGTCCGCCCTGGCCAGCGGGCAAATCGACCACCACGACGTTCAGCCGCGGCGAGTTGTCGTCCGGGGCGCCGTTCAGCGCCAGTTCGCCCTTATCCTTGTCCGGCAACTGGCCGAGCGTGACCTCGATCTCCCGTTCCTTGCCGTCGCGGATCACGGTCAGCGCCTTGCTGGCGCCGGGCTTGCTCGAACCCACCAGCGGCGGCAGATCGGCGCTGTCGTTCACCGGCTTGCCGGCGTAGGCGACGATGATATCGCCGGCCTTCAACCCGGCCTTGGCGGCGGGGCCGTCCGCGCTCACGTCCGCCACCAGCGCGCCGCGTGGCTGTTCCAAATTGAACGAGCGCGCTAAATCCTGCGTCACCTCCTGCAAGGTCACGCCCATCCAGCCCCGGTTCACCCGACCGTCGGTTTTGAGCTGGGCCACCACGTCCATCGCCACGTTGGCCGGAATGGCGAACGACAGCCCCATGTAACCGCCGCTGCGGCTGAAGATCTGGGAGTTGATCCCCACCACCTTGCCGTTGAGGTCAAACAGCGGCCCGCCGGAGTTGCCGGGATTGATCGGCACGTCGGTCTGGATGAACGGCACGTAGGCATCGCTCGGCAGCGAGCGGCTCAGGGCGCTGACGATGCCCTTGGTGGCGGTGCGCTCCAGCCCGAACGGCGCCCCGATGGCGAACACCCATTGGCCGACCTTGAGGCTGTCGGCTTCCCCGAAGGACACGGTCGGCAGACCGGTGGCGGCGATTTTCAACA
>WBUJ01000327.1 GCA_008933795.1 Candidatus Contendibacter sp.
GGCCGGGGATCGGCATTACGGGCCTGTTCCCAAGCGGCCACCTCCTGGGTCAGGGTGGCGGCGTCAGGGATACGCCGATCCAGGCACTGTCGGCTCAGGATGCTTAATTCGATTTCGGCCATGTTCAACCAACTGCCATGCTTGGGGGTGTGGTGAATCTCCAACCGCTCGATGAGGGAGCGGGCCACGGCGGGCTCGAACGCTTGATACAAGGCGGCGGGTTTATGCGTGTTCAGATTGTCCATCACCAGGACCACTTTCTCGGCATGGGGATAGCGCACCTCCAGCAGATTGCGCACCTCTTGGGCGAAGTCCACCGCCGTGCGCTGTTCCGTAACGGTCACGTGGCGCTGCCCGACCAAAGGTTCGCAGGTCAGAAACAGGTTAGCGGTTCCACCACGTTCGTATTCATAGTCGACCCGTTCCGGTTGTCCCGGTTGGGCCGGGAGTGGCGTGCGGGTTTCGGCCACCAACTGTTTGCTCAGTTCGTCCAAGCACACCACCGGCCGGGCGGGGTCGTAGGGCCGGGTGTAGACCTCCAGCACATCCTCCATGGCGCAGACGAACTCGGCATTGGCTTGCAGTGGGATCACCCACTGCTGGCGCAGCCACGGCTTGAGTTCGTTTTTTTTAACGTCATCCGCACGCATTCCGGGCTGATCGAGTCGACCACGTTCAACTCAACCAACCGGTCGGCCAGCAATCGTAAGGTCCAGCGACCGCGCCCCGCCGGGGCCTCGCCGCAGGCCAGCGCGATCAGGTGCGCCTCCTGGACCCCGTCGAGCTTGCGGTACTGCCGACCGGTGGGCTTCTTGCGGAACAAGGCCACGGGCAGGCCCTCCTCCACGAACGCTTGGCGCACCCGATACACGGTGGAGGCCCCACAGTTGACCGCCTCGGTAATCTGCGCATCGTTCCAGCCTGGCCCGCCTTCGCCAACATCGGCTTTGAGCAAAATCTGGGCGTGCAGGATCACGGACGCGGCCCGTTTCCCAGTGCGGCTCAGTTCCTCCAGATGGATACGCTCTGCATCGGTCAGACGAACAATATATTTGGGCAGCGGCATGGTCAGGCTCCGGGTCGGGGAAACCCCTGCAGGAAAACCCATGCCCTACTTAAAGTCAACTTAGGTCGGTTGAAACA
>WBUJ01000211.1 GCA_008933795.1 Candidatus Contendibacter sp.
GGTTGCTGAGTCACGCCGGGCGGTTACCGTGCGATGGTCTCAATCCAATGCAAGGCAGGGAATCTGGCTAATTCACCCGCATCACCGATGGCGGACTCCAGGCGCCCTCGCCGGGCGGCAGGATGGAGGGCGCTTCGGTTCTCGGCCAGTACAGGCGCATCACCAAGTAGATGGGGCCGTCCGGCGCGGGCAGCCAGTTCGACTCTTTGTCCTTGCCGGGCGAATCCTTCTGGATGTAGAGCGTGAGCGAGCCGTCCGCGTTCTTCTTCATCGACGGCAGCATCGGCGAGTTGATCAGGTAGCGGTCGATCGGGTTCTTGATCAGGAACTGGGTCTTGCCGTCGTACATGGTCACCGACCAGAAGGCATTGACCGGCGGGAACTGGTCCTTGGCGAACGTCAGCGTGTACTTGTGCTTGCTGCCGTCGAGCACTTCGCCGTTGGCCAGCGTCTTGGTGAGGGGATACATGGCTTCGACGGCATCGTTGCCGTAGATGCCGCCCTTGGCGGCGGCGGCCCGCTTCAGCCAGTCGCCATTGTAGAAAGCGCGGTCACCGAACAGTGAGCCGACCTTCCAGCCGTTGATGTCCTTCTGCCCGGCCTCCAGATACCTCTCGACCTTGCTGTCGCCTTCCTTCATCGCCAGCAGGATGGCGGCCTTGTGCTCAAGCGAAAGGTCCTTGAAGTTGAACTTCTTGCCGGGGCCGATGCCGATGCTGGCGAGCTTGGCGCGGATCGCTTCTTCCTCGGGGCCGGCCGGCGCGAATTGCAGCGCGAAGTCCAGGTAATCGAAGAAGTTGGTCTTCACCATCTCCTTGTCGATCTTCGGGAAATCGATCGCCGCCGCCGCCGGAGGGGCCGGTTGCTTGAGGTACGCCGACAGCGGTTGCGCCTTGTAGCCGGCCTGCACTTTCTCGACGTTGGGCATGTCCTCGGGGTCGATGATCTGGGTGCGGTACGCGGCGAGCGAGAAATCGGTGGTCGAGCGGAACACCTGCTTGATGCCCGGCGGTGTCTCGCCCTTCCAGTTCGGGCCGACGACCAGGTAGTCGCCGGCGTCATTGCCGGTCGCGCGGCTGCCGATGTAGCCGTAGTTGAAGGTGTTGCCGTCGGTCAGCATCACCGAGTAGTAGCGCTTCTTGTCCACCGCCGGCACCGAGAGCACCAGCGGCTCGGCGCGCAGGTCCATCCACAGCAACGAGTACGGCGTGTCGCTGTTGGGCGTGATGATTGCCGTGTCCTGGTAGGTGAAGACGCGGGCCTCGTTATGGATCTGGTTGAAGGGGGCCTTGAACTGGCCCGAGTTCTTGTCCACCGCATACTCGTACATGACGGCATAGTTCATCACGATGGGCAGCCCGTAGATAAAGCCTTCCTCGGCGATGGCCTTGATTTCGACGATGCCGGGCCGGTGCTTCTCGCTCTTCTCGGCTTGGGAGATGGCGTCTTTCTCGGCCGCGTAGGCGGCGAGCGGCACGGCGGTGACGGCAAACGCCAGGACTGCGTTAAACAGAATGCGTTTCATTAGTCTCACTCTCCTTTCAGGTTTAAATTCGCAGGCCGTCCCGGAATGACCGGAACGGCCTGCGCGGTTCGCGACCGAAGCGACTTACCTCGCGTCGGCGGCTTTCGCCATGCCTTCTTCAAGCTTCTTGATGTCCTCGGGCGACAGCTTCGGCCGGTTCACTTGGATCGTCAGCTTGTTGAGCTGGGCGGTTAGGAGGAACGGTGGCTGGTAGTCCGCGTCGTTCACCCCGGTCAGGGTGTCGGAGCCGATATCGAAGCTTTCGTCCCATTGCAGGATCATCGGCAGCGTGTGATCCATGGTGATGGTCTGCACCGCCTTGCCATCCACCTTGAGGGTGCCGGTCCCCGGACGACCCAGCCCGCTCATATTGTTGAACGCGAGCGTCCCAATACCGAGGCCGTCATACTGGAAGTCGAACTCCAGTGTGTGCTGGCCGGGCGAGAGGATGTCCGGACCCTCCCACTTCACCCGCTTCAGGTCGACCAGGTTCCACAGGAACACCGGCTTGCCCTTGAGCAGATAGAAACCGTAGCCGGCGAAGCGCCCGCCGGAGGTCAGGATCATGCCCTCGGCGCCGCCCTGCGGCACCTCGATGTCGGCGGTGATGGTGTACGAGGCGTTCAGCAGCATCGGCGAATCGCCCTGCGGCAGCCCGGTCATGGGCCGTGTGTAGACGAACTCGGTGCGTCCCGCCGTGATGTTCGGTCGCGGCGCGACGATGCGGGCCGCCACCGAAGCATCCAGCGGGAACACCTGGTACTTCTTCGCCTCGGCGACGAACATCGCCTTCAGTTCCTTGACCTTTTCCGGGTGCTTCGCCGCAAGGTCCGTGGTCTGGTTGAAATTCTCATTCAGGTTGTAGAGTTCGAGCACCTGGTTGTTCAACGGATCGGGATTGGCCGGGCCGAACGCCTCCCACGGCGCGCGATTGACCTTGGTGCTGAGCATCCAGCCGTCGTGATACAGCGCCCACTGGCCCATCATCTCGAAGTATTGGGTCTGGTGCCGCGATGGCGCCTTGGCGTTGGTGGCGTCAAAGGTGTAGGCGAAGCTGGCGCCCTCAATCGGCGCTTGCTTGATGCCGTCCACCACCTCCGGCGCGTTGATGCCGGCGGCTTCGAGGATCGTCGGCACGACGTCGATGACATGGACGAACTGCTCACGCAGACCACCCTTGTCCTTGATGCGCGCCGGCCAGGACACGACCATGTTCTGGTTGGTGCCGCCGAGCCGGGAGGCGTTCTGTTTGAACCAGTCGAACGGCGTATCAAAGGCCCACGACCAGCCGGCCGACATGTGGTTGTAGGTCTGCTCGGTGCCCCAGACGTCGTAGAACTTCATCTGCACTTCGGCGGGCAGTTTATTGAGGCCGTTAAAGAACGCGACCTCGTTCGGCGTGCCCAGCGGCCCGCCTTCGGCGCTGGTGCCGTTGTCGCCGTTGATGTAGATCACCAGCGTGTTGTCGAGCCGGCCCAGGTCCTGGAAGGCCTGGATCACGCGCCCGATCTCGTAGTCGCTGTAGGCCGCATAGGCGGCGAACACCTCCACTTGGCGGATGAACAGCTTTTTCTCCTCCGCGCTGAGCTGATCCCACGGCTTGAGAACTTCGCTGGGCCAGGGCGCGAGTTTGGCGTCCTTGGGAACCACGCCGAGCTTCTTCTGGTTCGCGAAGATGCGCTCGCGCAGCTTCTCGTAGCCGTCGTCGAAGAGCTTCATCGCACCGATCTTGTCCACCCACTCCTTGGTCGGGTGGTGCGGCGCGTGTGTCGCGCCGGGCGCGTACTTGATGAAGATCGGCTTGCTCGGGTCGGTCTGGTGGATCCGTGTCATCCAGTCGATGGCCTCGTCCGCCATGCCGGTGACCAGGTTCCAGCCCGGCTTGCCCTGGAACGGATAGATCTGGGTCGTGTTGCGGAACAGGTTCGGCTGCCACTGGTTGGCGTCGCCGCCGATGAAGCCATAGAAGTACTCGAAACCCATGCCGATGGGCCACTGGTCGAACGGCCCGACCTGGCTGGCCGCGAAGGCCGGCACATTGTGGTCCTTGCCGAACCACGACGTTGAATAGCCGTTGTCCTTCAGGATGCGGCCGACGGTGGCCTTGTCCCGGTCGATGATGCTGTTGTAGCCGGGGAAGCCGGTGGACTGCTCGGAGATCACGCCAAAGCCGGCCGAATGGTGGTTGCGCCCGGTGATCAGGGCGGCGCGGGTCGGCGAGCACAACGCGGTGGAGAAGACGCGGTTGTAGCGCAGGCCCTCGTTCGCGATACGGTCCATCGCCGGCGTCGGAATGACGCCGCCGAAGGTGCTCGGTACGCCGAAGCCGGCGTCGTCGGTGATGATCAGCAGCACGTTGGGCGCGCCCTTGGGCGGCACGATGCGCGGCGCCCACCAGGGCTTGGATTGCAGGGCGTCGTCCTTGATCACGCCGCCGAACTTGGGATCGGGCGCCGGGAGTTGCTGACCGCTGATCGTCGTCGTCGCGCTCGGAGAACCCAGCACACCGGTGATCTGCGGAGCGCCGGCCGGTGCGCTAGCGGTAATCAGCAGTTTCTGACCGGCCTCGATCACGTTCGAGCCAAGCTGGTTACCCTCCTTCAATTCAGCGACCGCGACACCGAAGCGTTCGGCGATCGCGGCCAGGTCATCGCCCTTGACGACCGTGTAGGCGCCGGTGGCGGCATCGAACGCGCCTTCGGCATAACGGCGCGGCCCGGTGTCGGCGGCCCAGGCGCCGCCGAAGGCGAGACAGGTCAGTAGTGCCAAGGCCAAAAAGACTGGTTTTTTCATCATGCTATCCTCCTCCAGAGATGTGGTTTTTTCAGGCTAAGCGCTTGATCCCCCTTACCTCCTACCCTTCTGACCCGCGGGGCGGGAAGTGGGGGGCACGATTTCCTCAGTTCCGCTTGCCTTCGAACGACGAGGAAAACGGCCGCGTACCGGTCGGCTCGACGACCACGGCCAATTCCTGGGTATAGGTCGCCCGCACCTGATCACCCGCCTTGAGGTCCTTAACGTCCATGTCGGCCGGGATTTGCAGGGTCACGTGATGGACCGCGCCCTGGACCAGGACGGTGCGCTTCGTTTTGTCGACGGCGAGAATGGTGCCGAGCATCTCCACTTTCTCTTCCACCGCGCCGGCGGGCATCGCACCCGCTGGCGCGCGGCCGGCACTCACGGTGACGATCCGCTGGTTGACACCGGTGCCTTGGATGGTGTCGAGCACTACCGCCAGGGCCTGGTGGTAGGTCGCCTTGACCGTGTCGCCGGCTCGCACCTGCGCCAGGTTACGCACTTCGTCGCCGACCTTGATGGTGAAGACCTTGCCGTCCTCGCCCTTCAGCGTGAGCAGCCGGTTTTTCTGATCCACCGCTTGTACAATCGCGGTGGCGGTGATCTTCTCTCGGACCCCCAGGGCGTCGGCGATATTCTGCACGGTCGGCGCGGCGGCCGGGGCTTGCTGCGCCAGCGCGGGCATCGCCAGCAGACTGGCGGCGGCCAAAACGGTCAACGTCATTGCTTTCTTCATGCTGCTCTCCTCGTTGGGTTGGGTTGGATTAAAACGGATTGGCCACGACGGTGTAATACACGCCGTTGCTGCCGAAGTGCGGCTGATAATAGGCGCTGCCGCAGTTGTAGTAGCGGACGCCGTTGGCGCTAACG
>WBUJ01000212.1 GCA_008933795.1 Candidatus Contendibacter sp.
CGACCAGAGCCAGGCGGACGGCGGAGCCCGGATGACCGTCCGGCGCGAGGCAGACCTGTTCCGGGTGCGCATCGGCGACCAGCGCTTCGAGATTCCCGAAGCCGCGCTCGTCGGGGGCTGACGCCGGGTGGATAGAGTTGAAGCGATGTTAATGACCCACAAGCCGCCGATATCGAAAACATGCGGGACGAATGCCCCACCACAGTAGACGGGAGTAACCACCATGCCATTAAAGACAATACTGGCGCTGATATTGAGCGCCGTTCTTGGACTCATTGCGTCGCCAGCACTGGCCCAGCAGGTGACCGTTCGCGACACTAACCTGTTCACCTGCAGCGCATTGACTGTCACCGTTTCCGGAACCTTTCCGGGTTGGGATAAGGCTAACCTCGTGGATGGCTCCAACAAGCAAGGCGTTTGCATTCAATGACGCATCTGGGGATCAACCCGGCAATGGCACGAATAATCGCCGAGTCGTCAGTATCTCGGGTTTCAACGGGGCGATCAATCAGCTCCGCTTTTTCGATGCGCCGACTTTTGATTCTCGGGTAGCAGAACAGAAACTGTCAGCATCTATTATTCAACAGCGGCGCTCTCTTCCCTGGATCCAGCGGATTACACACCAGCGATCTTGAACGCTACTCTCGGACCAACAGAAAACAGTGTTCCTGATCGTCCCTCCCCCGACTCCTACGTGGCCAAAACTAATCCGGCCGACCACCCGAGTCCCTTAGACCCTGCCGCAGATACCAGCAAGACCATCGGTTATGCCGACGTTACCAACCTGAACATTCCATCGGGTACAAAAAGTCTGCTACTGGAGTTATACAGCCCGCGGACTTTCGGCGTCGCGCTCTCTGAGATTCAGGCATTTCCTGCCGTGTCGATCGATTATGGCGATGCGCTCGCATCCTATGGCGCTCCCTGCCACAGCATTACTTCTCAACTCTACCTGGGAACAGTGCCGCCTGACGGCGAAAGCGGCCTTCAGGACACCGCCAATGCCCAAGGCGACGACCTCAACAACACCTTGATCTATATGGCAGTAGATTTGGCTTCGAGCCAATTTGTGGCTGATCAAGCTGGCTGGAAGTCAGCTTTGCGGAAATTTTTTCTTAAAAATCAATAACGAGTTTTTAGACAGTCTGTAATAGCACCAGCGCATGGAGGTTCTTCGTGATCGCGGCTCAGGCCCGCACCACGGTGATCCGTCGTCCCTGGGGACTTTGCGCTTCGCTACTGGACGTGCGTTCCCGGATCGGCGGTTGCCCGGCGCGCCGATCGAACATCACCAGCCAGCCGCTGTCCAGTCCCAGGCCGGCCAGATAGCCGTCCAGTTGCGCCAGACCCTCGGTGAGCGGATCGGGTTCCCCGTCCCGCCACACCTTGAGTTCGATCCCCAGCGTCACCGGGCCGTAGCGCAGGCAGAGATCCATCCGTCCCCAGCCGATGGCATATTCCCGCTCCAGCGTCCCGCCGCCGTTGACCACCCGGTGCAGGAAAGCCATCAGCACCAGATGCGGAGCAATTTCGTGGTAGGGGGCGCTGCCCAGCAGCGGCTGGCCATGCTGCCGCCAAAAGTGCAGAAACGCCGTCAATAACTGTTCGGGGTTCAGGCTGCCGTCGGGATTGAGCCAGGTGGGGGAAATTTGCGGCAACGAGTCCTGCGGGCCGCTGGCCAGGGCACGCGGCAATACTTCGCGGTAAATGGGGTTGGCCACCACCAGCCCGCCGCCACCCTCGCGACGCAGCAAACCCAAATCCACCAGATATTGCCGGTCGTCCTCGGGCACCTCGCCCAGCGCCCCGCCGGCCAGCATCGGTTCGATCACCCGCCGCACCCGCGCCTCCCGCAGCTTATCGGCCAGTTGATCCAGGTGCGTCACCCGCCGCAGGATCAAGTTTTCCTTGGCCTGTTCGATCCGCTCAACCGTAACCGGTCGGCGCCGATCCCGGCCCTCGCGCATCCGAAAACAGGCTTCATACGCCAACGCATTCGTCAACCAGGGTTGCCCCTGCGTCAGGGTCCACACCGCCGCCAGCGCCTCCGGCGCAAACGCCTGGCCGGTCTCGTCCGTGTGTTGCCGCAGCAGCGCCCGCACGTCCGCCTCGGAAAAATCCCCCAGGCGCAGCGATTCGGCCTTGATGTTGAAGGCGCTGCCGCCGGTGATCACGCTGTTCTCGGCGCTGGCGTGAATCCGGTAGTCGCGCAAGTCGCGCACGCCGCACAGAACCACCGTCTGCGGAAAGCGCGTCGGCCGTTTGGGATACCCGGCCCGCAATTGCCGCAGCAGGGCAATCAGCGTGTCCCCGATCAGCGCATCCACCTCGTCGAGCAGCAGCACGGTCGGCTGCGGCGATGACCCACACCAGCGGGTGAGAAACTGACCCAGCATGACCGTCGCCGCCTGGTCCGCCAGCACCTCCCGCGCCAAGGTTTCCCCCCGGACATCCCCCAACGGCCCAGCCGCCTCCGCCGCTATCGTCTGGACAATGCCGGTCATGGCCAGGGCGACGTTTTCCCGCGCCGCCTGGGCCGGTTCCAGGTTGGCGTACACCGCCCGGTAGCGACCTTGCCGATTCAAATAGTCCGCCAGCGCCAGCAGGCAGGTGGTCTTGCCGGTCTGACGGGGCGCATGCAGCAGAAAGTATTTCTTCTGGTTGATCAGGGTGAGAATTTCCTCCAGATTCCAGCGCTGCAACGGCGGCAGACAGTAATGATCTTCGGCCACATTCGGCCCTTCAGTATTGAAAAAGCGCATGGCGGATCTCCGCGCGCAGGCTTGCGTCGAGTTCGGTTCGTGCTGGGAGGCGATGCCCATCATCTTAGCAGGCCGTCTGCAATCCGGCTTTGCGCAAGCCATCGACGCAGTGCGCGACCAGAGCCGAATCGAGGACGATGATCTCGATCAACTGGGCCGCGGCCGTGACCAGGTCGAGACGCAGCGCCAGCAGGCGCGCCAGGCTGGATTTCGATCACCTCGCTATCCTCTCAACTTCCGATCTGATTCAACACGCCCGAGATTGTTCACTCATTCACCTATTTTCGGGCAAGCGGTTGAGCGGGCTGAAGTTTTCATCAAGAGCATCGTCTCTCTAAACCGGGCTGTCAGGAAAATCCTTACAGGAACATCCTAATTTTTCTTACGAAAATCGTAAGTTATGATTTTTCTCATTTAGGTCGGAATCCTGCTTGTCGCCAACCGCTTGTCGCCAGGAAATCGCTGGGGCGTGGAATGCGCAACCGGCATTCCCATTTTATTGAACCTGCGCGCCGCGCCGAACCCACGGGCGCGCATCGTCGGCGCGATCCCGCCCGACGGCGCCTGCATCCGCAACTTGGGCTGTAGGGGCGGGCTGAGCTTTCAGGAATTCACCGAACTGTCGCCCGCGGAGCGGAAGCAGCGCGAGCGGGAGCATCCCCGCTGGTGCCGGGTGGAATACCGGGGCGTCACCGGCTGGGTGGCCGGGCGCTACCTGGCCGAGGACGACTGCCGCCGCTGAGGCCGGACCCCATGCGCAGGTCAAGAGGGGGTTCAGAATTTATTGAGAAGCCGTTCAAAACTGGAGTCGCCATCATGAAACCCTTCGCAGCGCTCGCCGCCGCCCTGGTCCTCACCCTCGCGCCGGCCCTCGCGCTGGCGCAGGAGGCCCTTCGCAAGGTGCGGGTCCACTTTCCCCACGGGGCGTCGAGCACGACCCTCACGGGAACCCTGAAGGGGCGCGAGATCCTCGTTTACCGGGTAGGCTGGGATGAAGCGAAGCGAATCCCCGCGTGATCGGGCGGAATGCTGGGTTTCCGCTTCGCTCCAACCCAGCCTACCCATTGCAACAAAACTTATCGGGAACCGGTAGTTATGATCTTTGATGGATTCCAGAATGCGAGAGTGAGGTGGCGAAGATGAAACTTATGGAGTCAACCACGATGAACCGTTTCTTATACCTTCTGACCGCCGCGATCTTGATCGTGACCGGTCTTGGCGCCAGCCCAATGGCGCACGCCTTTTCCATTACTCGGAATGGCGACCCACAGGCGCTGATCCAAGCGCTCCTCGGCCCTGGCGCCACCGTGATTGGCACGCCAACATTGATCGGTACGGCAACGGGCGCTGGCCTCTTCAGTAACGGCGCCGCAGTGATCGGGATTGATTCCGGGATTGTGTTCTCATCGGGGAGTGCGACCTGTGCGGCGGGTAGCAACGCGGGTCAAGAGATAGAAACGCTCGGTAAACCTTCTCTAGGTGGTTTTGCTAACAACTGCAGTGGCGGTAACGGCGGCTCATCGGTCCCTGAGATTGCGAATTCAGATGATGCTTCCGGTCTGGAGTTTCAGTTTCAACTGGGTGATGGCAGTCAGTCCGGCACGATATTCGTGAGTTATGTCTTTGGCTCGGAAGAGTACATCGACTACGTCAACACCGGCTTCAACGATGCGTTCGTCTTCTCCCTCGACGGAACGAATATTGCGACGATTGATGACCCCTATTTCGGTCCTCTTGATGTCAGTGTCGGGAATATCAATCCTAACAACAATAGCCATCTGTACCGCAACAACATCGCCAATACCAACGGATTCCCGGTGGTCCCGGTGGTCAACAGCGCTACCGCGATAGATGGCTACACCACCGTCCTGACGGCTCGCGCCGATATCGGACCCGGTGTTCATACCATGCGCATGGTGATTGCCGATGTGAATGACGCTGATCTTGACTCCGTGGTGTTCCTGCAAGGCGGCTCCTTCGCCAACGCAGCGAGCTACAACGTCAGCGCCACGGTTAGCGGCGGCAACGGCACGGTGAGCTGCACCCCCGCCAGCGTCACGGCCGGCGCGAGCAGTACCTGCACGGCCGCGCCCGACGCGGGCTATCAGGTTCTAAGCTGGGGCGGCGACTGCGCGACGGCCGGCAGCGCGGTCCAGTGCACCCTGAACAACGTGCAGGCGCACAAGAGCGCCACGGTCAGCTTCGTGGCCGCGCCGCCGAGCACCTACAGCGTCAGCGCGACCGTGAGCAGCGGCAGCGGCAGCGTCAGTTGCGCGCCCGCCAGCGTCAGCACCGGCGGCAGCGCCCAATGCACCGCCGTGCCGGGGACCGGCGATCAGGTCGCCGGCTGGACCGGGGCCTGCGCCAGCGCCGGGACGAATACCC
>WBUJ01000017.1 GCA_008933795.1 Candidatus Contendibacter sp.
CGTCCAGGGCAACGTCACCCAGGACCAGAAATGGCAGCCGGACGCGCTGGACGAGACCTTGAGCCGCTATGTTCGGTTGAGCCTGCCCGAGCAGAACCGGAGCGATGTGATCGTCTGGCCGGAGACTGCGATTCCGGCCTTGCTCGACGAAGTTCGTCCCTTCGTCGCCGCCCTGGCGGGCGCGGCCCAGCAAGCGGGGGTGGATTATGTCGCCGGCATCCCGACCGGATCAAGGGAGGCCGGCGTTTATCACAACAGCATCATCGGCGTCGGCCGCTCGCCGGGGTTGTACCACAAGCGCCGGTTGTTGCCGTTTGGCGAGTATTTGCCCCTGCGCGGGTTCTTCCTGTTCTTCCGCGACTGGGTGGATATCCCGATGGCCGATTTCACGTCGGGCGACCGGGAGCAACCGCTGTTTCGCGCCGGCGGCCAGCCAGTCGGGCTCTCCATCTGCTTCGAGGCGGTGTTCGGGAGCGAAATCCGGCGGGCGCTGCCCGACGCCACCTGGTTGATCAACCTCAGCAACGATGCTTGGTTCAAGGATTCCGCCGCCCCGCACCAGCATCTGCAAATTGCCCGGATGCGCGCTTTGGAAGTGGGTCGCTACCTGGCTCGTGCTACCAACACCGGCATTTCGGTCATCGCCGACGAGCGCGGCCAGATTCGGGCGCGCGGCGCGCAGTTCCAGGCCGAGGTCGTTCGCGGCGAAGTCCAGCCCTTGCGCGGGCTGACGCCCTATGCCCGGTTCGGGGATTGGCCGGCGATGGTGATGATGATAGGGTTACTTGCCTTGGGGTTGTTCCTGAGCCAACGCACCATCGAGACCACCACATGAGCCAAGACCCGACCCAACCGCATCCTCGTCGGGGCTATGAGTTTCTCTGGCCCGCTGGCTGGCGGCGGCCCGATCTGGCGCGCGCCTGGAACCGCCACTGGCCCGGGTTGATCGGGCTGCTGAGCGGCGGCCTGCTGCTGGTGGCCTCCTGCGCCACCGCGCCACCGCGCAACGTCGAAGATGCCTGCGCCATTTTCGCCGAATACGGCGACTGGTTGCCCGACGCCAGAGCCGCCAGCCGGCGCTGGGGCGTTCCATTGCCGGTGCTGCTGGCGATCATGCACCAGGAATCGGCTTTTCAGTCCGACGCCCAGCCGCCGCGCCGCTGGTATCTTGGCTTCATTCCCGGCCCGCGTCCCTCGTCCGCCTATGGCTACAGCCAGGCGCTGGACGGCACCTGGGAACACTATATCGCCGCCACCGGCAACCGGGGCGCCGATCGCGACGAGTTCGGCGACGCGGTGGATTTCATCGGCTGGTACGTCAACGAAACCGCCCAGCGTAACCGTATCGCCAGGAGCGACGCCTACAACCAATATCTGGCCTATCACGAGGGGCAGGAAGGGTTTGCCAAGGGGACTTACCAGAAAAAGCCATGGTTGGTGCAACGGGCGCGACAGGTACGCCGGCAGGCCGACCGCTACCGCGCGCAACTGAACCGCTGCGAACCGCGCCTGGCCGCCTAGCGCCGTGCGCCACACCCTTTCACCCGCCAGGGAATCCCGCCATGTGCGACGACAACTTTGAGGACGAAGACTGGCGCGAACCGGCAGCGCCCTTGCCGCCCAGCAAGAGTCAGCGCAAGCGGGAGGCAACCGCATTGCAGGAACTGGGCGAGCGCTTGGTAAAACTCACGCCAGCGCAATCGAGCCGCGTCCCGCTGCCGGACGAGTTGCTGGCGGCGGTGCGGGTGGCTCAAGGCATCGCGCAACGCGGCGGGCGCAAGCGCCAGTTGCAATACATCGGCAAGCTGATGCGCCAGTTGGACGAGGCGGAAACGGAGGCGATCCGCGCCGCCCTGGCCACGACGCCAGCGCCGCGCCGATAATTTTGGAGCCTCCTTCCCTGACTATCCCACCCCTGTCCTGGTTGCTGATTCTCGGCGCACTGATGGCGTTCGCGCCCATGTCCATCGACATGTATCTGCCCGGCTTGCCGGCCATCGCCGCTGACTTTGGTGCTGAAACCTCAGCGGTGCAATTCACCTTGGCCAGCTTTTTCATCGGCCTGGCGTTGGGCCAGGCGATTCATGGGCCACTGGCCGACCGCTACGGGCGCAAACCGCCGCTGTACGCCGGGCTGGCGCTCTACGTGGTTGCTTCCATCGGCTGCGCGCTGGCGCCGGATCTGATCGCGCTGATCGTATTGCGCTTTCTGCAAGCCGTGGGTGGCTGCGCCGGGATCGTGATCGCCCGGGCCATCGTGCGCGACTGCTGCGACGCCCATACCTCGGCGCGGGTGTTCTCGCTGATGATGCTGATCATGGGGTTGGCGCCAATTCTCGCGCCGTTTCTGGGCGGCTGGATTCTCTGGCTGGCCGGCTGGCGGGCGATCTTTGTGGTGCTGGCCTTGTTTGGGTTGGGTTGCCTGATCGCGGTCTGGCTTCATCTGCGGGAAACCCGCCCGGCGAATACCGTTGCCAGCACCAGCATCGGCGCGGCGTTGCGGGTTTACGGGGAACTGTTGCACGACCGGCATTTCGTCGGCTATACCCTGGCCGGCAGCTTGGCCCATGCCGGGATGTTCGCCTACATCACCGGGTCGCCGCACGTCTTCATCGAGGTCCATGGCGTTTCGGCGCAGAATTTCGGTTGGCTATTTGGCCTCAACGCGCTGGGGCTGATCGCCAGTTCCCAGGTGAATCGCCACCTGTTGGCGCGTCATTCCGCGGACGCGATCCTGCGACGGGCCAACCGTTCGACCGCGGTGCTGGGACTGGGATTGCTGGCCATCGCCGCCGGTGGTTGGGGTGGACTGCCGATGCTGCTGCTCCCGCTGTTCGGCTACAGCGTCAGCCTGGGCTTCACTGCGCCGAACGCCATGGCCAATGCGCTGGCGCACCAGGGGACGCGGGCCGGCAGCGCCTCGGCCCTGCTGGGCGCCTTGCAATTTGGTATCGCGACCCTGGCTAGCACGCTGGTCGGGCTGCTGGGCCATGGTTCGGCGGTGCCGATGGCCGCGGTCATCGCCGGTTGCGGGCTGCTGGCCTACGGCGCGCACCGATGGCTGGTTGGCGGCGGGACCGCTTGAAAACCCTCAACCTATCGACGGCCTCATGTCTCCTCATCATCGCCACGCCCTGACCTTGAGTATCGGCTTGGCCGCTCTGCTGTATCTGGGATTTGTCCTGTTTGCCGACCACGCGGCGGTGTTGGCGGCGCTGCGACGGGTCGATTCGCCAGTGCTGGCGGCGATTTTTGCTCTGTCGCTGCTCAACTACCTGCTGCGGTTCTGGCGGTGGCGGCGCTACATCGCCGCGTTCGGCCACGTCCTGCCGTGGTGGCGGCACTTTCTCTATTACCTGGCGGGCTTTACCCTGACCGTGACTCCAGGCAAGGCCGGCGAGGCGGTGCGGTCGCTTTACCTGCGCGGGCACGGCGTGAGCTATGCCCAGAGCTTGGCGGCGCTGTTCGTGGAACGATTGCTGGACGTGCTGGCGATGAGCCTGCTGGCGCTGCTGATCCTGCTGGCCCGGCCCGATTACGCCTGGCTGGCGGCGGTGGCCTGGGGGCTGACGCTGGGGCTGATCTGGCTGGTGACTCGCGCTTGGCTGCCGGAGCGATTGCGAATGTTGGGACAGGGTCATCGCTACGGTCATCGGTTCGACCGGCTGGCGCGGTTGCTCGATTCGGCGGCGGTGCTGCTACGACCGGGCAACTTTCTGTTCGGACTGGGGCTGGGTGTGCTGTCCTGGGGACTGGAAGGGCTATCCTTGTATCTGATCGCTCGCGGCGTCGGCGTCGAACTTAGCCTCGCCGCCGGCATCGGCATCTACGCCATCGCGGTGCTGGCCGGGGCGCTGTCGTTCCTGCCCGGCGGCTTGGGGGGAACCGAGGCGCTGATGGGGGTGCTGCTGGTCGCTGTCGGTTCGGATGGCCCGTCGGCGGTCGCCATCACTTTGCTGTGCCGGATTGCGACGCTGTGGTTCGCGGTCGCGCTGGGCGGGATAGCGGTGGCGGTGCTGGGCATCGACGGCCGGCGAGCAACTATTTAAATTCATCTACAATTTCTCGATCCAGCCCGGTTTGAGCACTGCATTGAACGACGCCCAGCATCGCGCGAAACCGTCGCGGTTCAAAGCCCGCCTGCGCCATTCGCCCGCCGGCGATTCACCGTCCACCCTCCACACCGTAAGCTCCTATGCCCGTCATTGGTAAACTCCCGTCATTTCCCGCCCGTCTGGCCGCGCTGGCGCTGGCCGCGCTGATGCTGGCCGGTTGCGCCGCCAAGGGCGATCCGTCGTCGCCCCCTCCCGCCGGCGTCCGCGAAGATGGATCGCTGATTCTCACCCGCGCCGACAACAATCGAACCGCCGAACTCCGGGTGGGCGAGCGCTTGGTCATGCGGTTGCCGGAGAATCCCGCGACCGGTTACACTTGGGCCATCGACGAGACCGACAGCCGGTTGCTGACGCTGGGTAGCACCGACTACGCTCCGCCCGAGACCGGATCGATCGGGGCGCGCGGCCAGCGCATTTTCACTTTTACCGCCCGTCAACCCGGCGAGGTCGCGCTCAAGCTCAAGTACTGGCGGTTCTGGGAAGGCGACGCCTCGGCGACCGATCGCTGTGTCGTCAATCTCCGCATCCTGCCCTAGAACCGCCCGCAAAATTCGGGGGATGCCAAACCCCGCAAGCATCTTTCGAGGCCGGCGGCTACCGAACCGGCTCTTTCATCCCGGATCATCCAAAGTTACCAAGGAGAAAATAGTAATGAAAAACCGCATGTTGATTGCTTTGAGCGCACTGAGCCTGCTGCTGACGGCGGGCTGTGCGTCCACGAACAAAGCGCCGGAGGCAACCTCCCAGGCGACCACTCAATCCGCCGCTCCTGAAATGGCCGTCGGCGAAGTGGTCACCGCGACCTTTAAGGTGCAGGCGGTGGACCTCGACAAGCGACTGGTCACCCTCAAGGATAAGGCCGGCAAGGTTTTCACCATCCATGTCGGCGAGGAGGCCCGCAACCTTCCGCAGTTGAAGGTCGGCGACCGGGTCGTGGCGAAGTATTACGAGGCCGTGGCCGTCAGCCTCACCAAGGATTTGACGGGTGGCGTCACCGAGAAGAAAGAGACGATCAGCGCCGAACGCACCCCGCTGGGTCAGAAACCGGGCGGCGCCGTGCGCAACAACGTGGACATCGTGGCGAACGTCATCGCGATCAACAAGAAAACCCGCAAGGTCACCCTGAAGGGGCCGGAACGCGCGATCACGGTCAAGGCGCCCCAGGACGTGGACATCAGCCAGGTCAAGATCGGCGATCAGGTGCGGGTCAACTACGTCGAGGAATTCGCCATCGCGGTGGAGCCGGCGCCCACCAAGAAGAAATAAATCCGTCGCTGATCGCCGACTGGACGGTTTGCCCAGGAACCCGCCTTACGGCGGGTTTTTCATGACTGGCGGAACCTCGTCTCCCCGCGTTGGCAAGCTGGGTTATACTTTCCACCCCGAATAAAACCGCGCCCCACGCGATGGCGCCCGCCGATCTCCATTCCGACGACCGTCATGGATAAAACCTACGAACCGCACGCCATTGAATCCCGCTGGTATGCCCTTTGGGAAGAGCGGGGCTATTTCGCGCCCAGCGGCCAGGGCGAACCCTACTGCATCATGATTCCACCGCCGAACGTCACCGGCACCCTGCACATGGGCCACGCCTTCCAGGACACCATCATGGACGCGCTGACCCGCTATTACCGGATGAAGGGTTACAACGCCCTGTGGCAGCCGGGCACCGATCACGCCGGCATCGCCACTCAAATGGTGGTGGAGCGGCAACTGGCCGGCGAAGGCAAAACCCGCCACGATCTGGGCCGCGAGGCGTTCATCGAGCGGGTGTGGGCGTGGAAGGCGGAATCCGGCGGCACCATCACCCGCCAGTTGCGGCGGATGGGCGCGTCAGTGGACTGGGCGCGGGAACGCTTCACCATGGACGACGGACTGTCGGCGGCGGTGCGAGAGGTGTTCGTTCGCCTGTACGAGGAGAGGCTGATCTATCGCGGCCAGCGGCTGGTGAACTGGGACCCGGTGCTGCACACCGCCGTGTCGGACCTGGAGGTGGTCAGCGACGAAGAAAACGGGTTCATGTGGCATATCCGCTACCCACTGGCCGAGGGCGGTGGCGATCTGGTGGTCGCCACTACCCGCCCGGAGACCATGCTGGGCGATACCGCTGTGGCGGTCCATCCCGACGACGAGCGCTACCAGCACCTGATCGGCCTGCACGTGGCGCTGCCGCTGACCGGCCGGAACATCCCCATCATCGCCGACGAGTACGTGGACCCCAGCTTCGGCACCGGCTGCGTCAAGATCACCCCCGCCCACGACTTCAATGACTACGCGGTCGGCCAGCGCCACAGCCTGCCGCTGCTCAACATCTTCACCCCCGACGCCAAAATCAACGACAACGGCCCCGAAGCCTATCGCGGTCTGGACCGGTTCGAGGCCCGCAAGCGGGTCGTCGCCGATCTGGAGGAACTGGGGCTGATGGAGGACATCAAGCCGCACAAGCTGATGGTCCCGCGCGGCGACCGCAGCCACGCCGTCATCGAACCGTTTCTGACTGATCAGTGGTACGTCAAAGCCGGGCCGCTGGCCGGTCCCGCCATCGCCGCCGTCAAGACCGGCAAGATCAAATTCATCCCGGAAAACTGGGAGAAAACCTATTTCGACTGGATGAACCGGATCGAAGACTGGTGCATCAGCCGGCAAATCTGGTGGGGCCACCGGATTCCGGCCTGGTACGACGCGCGGGGCAAGGTTTACGTGGGCCGTAGCGAAGCGGAAGTGCGGGCAACACACCGACTCGGCCCGGACGTGGCGTTGGAACAGGATCCCGACGTGCTGGACACCTGGTTCTCCTCGGCGCTGTGGCCGTTTTCCACGCTGGGCTGGCCAGAAAATACCAAGGCGCTCAAGACCTTCTATCCGACCAGCGTGCTGGTCACCGGCTTCGACATCATCTTCTTCTGGGTAGCCCGGATGATCATGATGGGCCTGAAGTTCATGGGCGACGTGCCCTACCGCGAGGTCTACATTCACGGTCTGGTGCGCGATCAGGACGGCCAGAAAATGTCGAAATCCAAGGGCAACGTGCTCGACCCGCTGGATTTGATTGACGGCGTGGGGCTGGAGGAATTGGTCGCCAAGCGCACTACCGGGCTGATGCAGCCGCAGATGGCGCCGGCGATTGAGAAGGCCACCCGCAACCAGTTTTCCGCCGGCATTCGCGCCCACGGTACCGATGCCCTGCGGTTCACCTTCGCCGCGCTGGCGACGACGGGGCGCGACATCGTGTTCGACATGGGTCGGGTCGAGGGCTACCGCAACTTCTGCAACAAGCTGTGGAACGCCGCCCGCTACGTGCTGATGAATACCGAAGGGCGCGACACTGGCCTGAGCGGTGGCGAAATCGAACTCAGCCAGGCCGACCGCTGGATTCGATCCCGCTTGCAGGACGCTATTGCCGAAGTTAACACCGCCATTCAGGGCTACCGTTTCGATCAAGCGGCGCAGGCGCTGTACGAGTTCACCTGGAACGAGTTCTGTGACTGGTATCTGGAACTGTCCAAGCCGGTGCTGACCGACCCGGCCAGTTCCGAGGCCGCCCAGCGCGGGACCCGGCGGACGCTGGTTCAGGTGCTGGAAACCCTGTTGCGGCTGTTGCACCCGCTGATGCCGTTCATCACCGAGGAGATCTGGCAACGGGTCGCGCCGCTGGCCGGGAAAATCTCCCTTTCGCCCCTTGCATGGCAGGGTCAGAGCGAGGGGGCTTCCATCATGCTCCAGCCCTACCCGGAGATCGACCCAACCCTGGTGGACGACGGCGCGGTAGCCGAGATCGAATGGCTGCGCCAGTTTCTGCTGGGCGTGCGCCGCATCCGCGCCGAGATGAACATCGCGCCCGGCAAGCCGCTGCCGGTGCTGTTGCAACAGGGCGCGGACGAGGATCGGGCGCGGTTGGAGCGGCAGCGTCGCGCCTTGATGACGCTGGGCCGACTGGAATCCATCGCCTGGCTGGGCGAAGAGGAACCGGCGCCGGAAGCCGCCGCCGCGCTGGCCGGGGCGATGAAAATCCTGATCCCCATGGCCGGCCTGATCGACCAGGCGGCGGAAACCGCCCGCCTCGACAAGGAAATCGCCAAGCTGCGCAAGGAGGCGGAACGCGGCGTGGCCAAGCTGGGCAACGCCGACTTCCTGGGCCGCGCGCCGACCGAAGTCGTCGAAAAGGAACGCGCCCGCTTGGCGGAACTCCAACTGGCCGCGACCAAGCTGGAAGAACAACGGACGCGCATCCGGCAATTGTAAGTTTGGCAACTCACCAAAAAATCAAGGAATACTAATGGACACTCAAGAATCCGCATCCCCGACCAAGCCCAAACTGGGCGCCAAAGTTACCCAAGTCGCCACGCTCTACCATCCGCGCACCTGGAAGGAAAAAGGCCTGTGGTGGACGCTGGGGTTGTTCCTGGTCACCTACGTTATCGTCTTCATCGTGCTCGGGTTTATCTGGTCGCGCTCGCCCGGCGAGTTCGATGTGCGCGAGAGCGCTCTGGCCTTGGCTAACAACGAGCAGAAAAAACTGGTGCCGGGCTACGTGACCGCCGCCACCACCATCCGCATCGCCGAGACCCTGCTGGACAAGCCCGGCGGCTACCTCAGCAACGACATCACGCCGCCGGGCGTCTATCTCGATAATATCCCCAACTGGGAATTTGGTGTGTTGACCGAACTGCGCGATCTAGCGCGCTCCCTGCGCAACGAATTCAGCCGCTCCCAGACCCAGTCCATTGAGGACAAGGATTTGCAGGTCGCCGAGCCGAAGTTCAGCTACGACTCGGAATCCTGGATTCTGCCGTCCACCGAGTCGGAATACCGCACGGGGATCGAGGCGCTCTATCGCTATTTGAACCGGTTGGCCGACGACAAGGCGTTCGATGGTCAGTTTTTCACCCGCGCCGACAATCTCAGCGCCTACCTGCAAGTGGTTGAGAAGCGGCTGGGCAGTCTGGCGCAGCGGCTGGCGGCTGGCGTCGGCCAGACCCGTTTCAATCTGGATCTGGCCGGCGATCCCAACGCCCGTCAGTCCACGCCGTCTCCGGCCCAGTCCCAAGTCAAGACGCCATGGCTGAAGATCGACGACGTGTTCTTCGAGGCGCGCGGCTACACTTGGGCGCTGGTGCATACCCTCAAGGCGCTGGAGGTGGATTTCGGCGACGTACTCGCCAACAAAAACGCGATAGTGTCGCTCAAGCAGATCGTCCGCGAACTGGAAAACACCCAGAGCTTTATCTGGAGTCCGATGATCCTGAATGGCACCGGGTTCGGACCCATGGCCAATCACTCGCTGATCATGGCCTCGTACATCTCCCGCGCCAACGCCGCGATCATCGACCTGCGCAATCTGTTGTTGCAGGGCTAGGATGGCGGATTTCAACACCCACCTGATGGGGGCGGCGGCGGTCAGCGGGCTGGCCGCTACCGTGCTGGTGATGACCGGCCAGTTTCCCCATCAGGCGGTCATCGGTTATTTTGTGCTCGGGGTCATCGGCGGCCTGCTGCCCGACCTCGATTCCCCCACCTCCATCCCGATTCGGATCGTTTTCGCCACGCTGGCAGTGGTGGCCGGTTTCCTGGTGGTGTTCACCTTCGGCGGACGTTATTCGCTGGTGGAACTGGTCGTCCTGTGGTTCGGCTGTTTTCTATTCATCCGTTATGGCCTGTTCAATCTGTTCGACCAAGTCACCGTTCACCGCGGATTGATTCACTCCATCCCGGCGGGCATCGGTTGCGGGCTGATCGCGACCCTCGTCGCTTTCCATGCCTTCAATGCTTCCGTCATCCATTCCTGGCTGTGCGGAACCTTTGTCACCTTGGGCTTCCTCGTCCATCTGCTGCTGGACGAGTGGTACAGCGTCGATCTGTCCGGCAAGAAGCTGTTGAAAAGCTCTTTCGGCACCGCCTTCAGTCTGGGCAGCCTCAGCCAGCCCATCGGCACGGCGGCGCTCTATCTGGCCGTGATTGCGCTGTTTTTCCTCTGCCCTTCGCCCCGACCCTTTGCCGAACTGATGCTGGACCGCGATACCTACCGCGGCGTGATTCAGCGCCTGGCGCCCGGCGAAACCTGGTTTCAGGGATTTTTGCGCCGGGTAGCGCCCTCCAGTCTGATCAGCCGGTGAAGGTTCGATCCCGCTACAACCACAGATACCGCGCCAGGAACAGCCCGGCCACCACCGCCATCGGCAGGCCGATCCGGTCGCACTGGCCAGCCAGCAGTTTCAGCAGCACATGGCTGATCACTCCAAAGGCAATGCCGTCGGCGATGGAGAAGGTGAACGCCATGACGGTCACGCAACACACCGCCGGGGCGCTTTCGGTCAGGTCGTTCCAGTCGAGTTCGGCCAAGCTGCGCAGCATCAGGATAGCGACGTACAGCACCGCCGGCGCGGTGGCGTAGGCCGGCACCATCGCCGCCAGCGGCGCCAGCACCAGGCTGGCCAGGAACAGCAGGGCAATGACCACGGCGGTCAGGCCGGTCCGACCGCCGGCGCTGATGCCGGCGGTACTTTCCAGATAGCTCGTCGTGCTGGAGGTGCCCAGCAGAGCGCCGGCGCTGATCGCGGTGCTGTCGGCCAGCAGGGCGCGTTCCAGCCGAGGCAACCGGCCTTGGGCATCGAGAAAGCCGCCGCGTTCGGCAATCGCGATCAGAGTGCCCGAGGTCTCGAACAGGCTCATCAGGAAAAAGCTCAGCACCACGCCCAGCACCGCCGGGTCCAGTGCGGCGCGAATGTCGGCCTCGAACAGGGTCGGAGCCAACGAGGGCGGAGGCGAGAACACGCCGGTAAACGAACTTAGACCCAGGATCACCGATAGCGCCGTGACCGCCAGCATCCCGATCAGAATCGCGCCGGGCGCGCCTCGTCGATCGAGCGTCGCCATCAGCAGGAAACCACCCATCGCCAGCAGGGCGGGCGGCGATTTGACGTTGCCCAGCGTGACCAGCGTATCGGGGCTGGCCGCCACGATCCCGGCGGCGTGCAGGGCCAGCAGCGCCAGGAACAGACCGACTCCGGCGGTAATGGCGTGCTTGAGGCTGGCTGGGATGGCGTTGACGAACCATTCCCGAACGCGCAGCAGGCTGACCAGCACGAACAGCAGGCCGGACAGGAACACCGCGCCCAGCGCCGTTTCCCATGGCAGGCCCATGCCCTTGACCAGCCCGAAGGTGAACACGGCGTTGATGCCCATGCCGGGCGCCTGACCGATGGGGTAATTCGCCAGCAGGCCCATCAGCAGCGAGCCGATGGCGCTGGCCAGACAGGTAGCGACGAACACGGCGTCGCGATCCATGCCAGCTTGGCCAAGAATATCGGGGTTGACGAACAGAATGGCCGACATGGTGAGAAAGGTGGTGCAGCCAGCCAGGATTTCGGTGCGCACGGTCGTGCCGTGCGCGTGCAGTGCGAAGAGTTTTTCCAGCATGATCGGGATTCAGGAAGGGAAAAACCACGTTCGCGGAACAGGCGAACGTCCCCGGACGCGGAGCGCGCCCCGCCGGACCACCAACCGTTCGCCGGCGCCCAGTTCGGTGGGAAGTATACGAAGTTGGCCACGCCAAATGGGCGAAAATCGGCGGCATCCATCACGAACGAGCCGACCTACCGCCGGAGTCGGCGCCGCTCCCCGCGCCTTGAGGCCGTACTGTTTTGCCTGTGTTGGTTGTAGGTTCTATCCCGATACCGACACGCGCATAATAATAGTTGGCGTATTTAACAAAAACCCTCCCTAGAGAGAGCACCCATCATGACCGTCCAAACCATCACCACTCAACCGTTCTCCGATCAAAAGCCCGGCACCTCGGGGCTGCGCAAAAAAGTGAAGGTATTCGAAAAACCGAATTACCTGGAAAACTTCGTCCAGTGCATTTTCGACACCCAGCGCGACCGCGAGGATGCCCCGCTGGTGCTCGGCGGCGACGGACGCTACTACAACCGCCAAGCGATCCAGATCATTCTGCGCATCGCCGCCGCCAACGGTTGTGCGCGGGTGGTGCTGGGCCAGGGCGGCATCCTCTCGACTCCGGCCGCCTCCCACTTGATCCGCCAGCACCAGGCCCGGGGCGGCATCATCCTGTCGGCCAGCCACAACCCCGGCGGGCCGGACGAAGACTTCGGCATCAAATTCAATACCCCGAACGGCGGGCCGGCGCCCGAGAAGGTCACCGAGGCCATCTACCGGGCCAGCCTGCACATCAACCGCTACCACACCCTGGACACGCCCGACATCGATCTCGACTGCCTGGGGACTGCGAGCGTCGGCGACATGTGGGTGGAAATCGTGGACCCGGTCAGCGCCTACGCCGATCTGATGGAGCAGTTATTCGACTTTGGCCAGATTCGCGCCCTGTTCCAATCCGGGTTTCGGATGCGGTTCGACGCCATGCATGCGGTCACCGGCCCCTACGCGCGGGAGATTTTGGAAAAGCGGCTGGGCGCGCCGGCCGGCACGGTGATCAACGGCGTGCCGCTGGAGGATTTCGGCCACGGCCACCCCGATCCGAACCTGGTGTACGCCAAGGAACTGGCCGATTACCTGTTTGGCGCGGACGCCCCGGATTTCGGCGCGGCCTCGGACGGCGACGGCGACCGCAACATGGTGCTGGGTCGGCATTTCTTCGTCACCCCCAGCGACAGTCTGGCGGTGATCCTGGCCAACGCCGCCTCGGCGCCGGGCTATCGCGGTCGGATCAGCGGCGTCGCCCGCTCGATGCCGACCAGTCAGGCAGCCGACCGGGTGGCGGCCAAACTGGGACTGAATTGTTACGAAACGCCGACCGGCTGGAAATTCTTCGGCAACCTGCTGGACGCCGACAAGATCACCCTGTGCGGCGAGGAAAGCTTCGGCACCGGCTCCGATCACGTGCGCGAGAAGGACGGACTATGGGCGGTGTTGTTCTGGCTGAACATCCTGGCCGCGCGCCGGCAGTCGGTGGCGGAGATCGTGCGCGAACATTGGCGGACTTACGGGCGTAACTACTACACCCGCCACGACTACGAAGCGGTCGACAGCGACGCCGCCAATGGTCTGGTCGATGCGCTGCGCGCCAAAACCGTCGACCTGCCGGGGCAAAAGCTCGGCTCCTACGCAGTGGCGTATGCCGACGATTTCCGTTATCTCGATCCGATCGACGACAGCGTCAGCGACAAGCAGGGCATCCGCATCGGCTTCCAGGATGGTTCGCGCATCGTCTACCGGCTGTCGGGCACCGGCACCGAGGGCGCGACCCTGCGGGTTTACGTCGAAGCCTATGAAGCCGACCAGGCCCGGCACGATCTCGACACCCAGCAGGCGCTGGCGGAACTGATCCAGATCGCCAACGACCTGGCTGGCATTCGCGAGCGCACCGGTCGAAACGAGCCGACCGTCATTACCTGATCGGGGATGGCGTCTGAAAGTGGAGCCGGCTCGACGGGCTAAAAGCCGGCTGGAAGCCGGCTCCACATCGGATTTTGCCAAAAAATCAATTAGTTCTGGCTGTTGAGCGCCGCCGCCAGCAAGCGGGCGGTCACGTCCACCACCGGAATGACCCGGTCGTAGGCCATCCGGGTCGGGCCAATGACGCCCAGCACCCCCAACACCCGTCCTTCCACGGAATAGGGCGCGGTCACCACGCTGCAATCCTCCAGCGCCTCGAAGCCGGATTCCTCGCCGATGAAGATCTGCACGCCATCGGCGTGCAGGCACTGGTCGAACAAGTGCAGCAGATCGCGCTTGTGGTTGAAAGCTTCGAACAGTTGTCGCAGCTTGTCGAGATCGGACAAGTCGGCGTACTGCATCAACTGGGTCTGGCCAGCGACCACGTAATCCTCGCCGTTTGATTCGGTTTCAAAGGTCTGCTCGGCCATCTCGACCACGGTTTGCATCAGCCGGTCAAGACTGTCGCGGGTTTCGCGCAAATCCCGCAACAACGACTCCCTGACTTGATGGATATCCTGGCCGGTGAACTGCTGGTTCAGATAATTGGCCGCCTGCTGCAATTCCGCGGCGCTGTAGGGGCGCTGGGTCTGGATCACGCGGTTTTGCACCTCCTGAGTGTTCAGCACCAGAATCACCAGCACCCGGTTCTCGGCCAAGGGCAAAAATTCCACTTGGCGCAAGGTCGTCGTTTTGCGGCGCGGCAGCATGACCACGCCGACCAAGTGGGTGACGCCCGACAGCAGATCGGAGACCGAACGCGCCAGTTCGGCGCCATCGCGCACCGGTTGGTCGATACGCCGACGCAAAGTTTCGACCTCCCGAGATTCCAGGGGCTTGAGATGCAGCAACGCATCGATGAAAAAGCGGTAGCCGCGAGCGGTCGGCACCCGGCCGGCCGAGGTGTGCGGGGCGCGCAAATAACCCAGTTCCTCCAAATCCGCCATGACGTTGCGGATGGTGGCCGGACTGAGATCCAGCCCGACGTCGCGCGCCAACGTGCGCGAGCCGACCGGCTGGCCGTTGCGGATGTAACGCTCGACCAGCGCTCGCAGCAAATGCTGGGTGCGTTCATTGAGGGCGGGATGGCCCACCAGGGTGGATTCCGTGCTGTGCATGCCGATCGTTTTCCAGTTTTAGCACTCCCGGCCTTGAGTGCTAAGTCACCGTAGCAACTCCCCGAAAAGGTGTCAAGCCATCCGCTATATGCACGGTTTCCGGTAAAATGTTAAGTTGCGCTCGACCAACCACCCAGTACGGAACCATGTCCACCCTGGCTTTTCACACCATCGGCCTCATCAGTAAATTTGGCGACCCCACCGGCGCGGGGACGCTCAACCAGATTGCCGCCTACCTGCGCCAGCACCAGTTGCGCGTGCTGCTCGATGAAAGCTCGGCCCGGCTGATCCCGGACAACGGCCTGGAAATCGCCAGTCGGGCCATGATCGGCGAGCAATGCGACCTGGTCGTCGTCATGGGGGGCGACGGCACCATGCTGAACGCGGCGCGTTCGCTGGTGGATTACGAAGTGCCCATCCTGGGCGTCAATCTGGGCCGGCTCGGTTTCCTGGCCGACGTTTCGCCCAGCGAAATCCCGCACCGGCTGGAAGCGGTGCTGCAAGGACATTTTCGCGAAGCGCGCCGTTCGTTGCTGCACGCCCAAGTGCTGCGCGAGGACCAAGTGACCGGCGAGGCCGACGCGCTCAACGACGTGGTGGTCCACAAGCGCGAAGTGGCCCGAATGATCGAGGTGGACGCCTTTCTCGACGGCCGCTTCCTCAACGCTTACCGCGCCGACGGCTTGATCATTTCCACCCCGACCGGTTCCACCGCCTACGCGCTGGCCGGCGGCGGGCCGATCATCCATCCGGGGCTGGAAGCCGTGGTGCTGGTGCCCATCTGCCCGCACACCCTGACCCACCGGCCGATCGTAGTCAAGGCCGACAGCGTCATTGAAGTGGTGTTGAACAGCGCCAACACCACCGAGGCCCAGATCACCTGCGACGGTCAGGTCAGCTTGGCCATCGAGCCGGGCGACCGCATTCTGATCCGCAAAAAGGGACGCAAGGCGCGGCTGGTCCACCCCCTCAATCACGATTACTTCGAGTTGCTGCGGGCCAAGCTGAACTGGGGCCTGCGTCCGGAAGCAACCCCCTTCACCTGAAGATCCAACCGCCATGCTGACCCAGTTGCGCATCCGCGATTTCGCTATCGTCGAGGAGCTGGAACTGGAACTGGCGGCCGGGATGACCGCGGTCACCGGCGAAACCGGCGCCGGCAAATCGATCCTGGTGGACGCCATCGGCCTGCTGCTGGGCGACCGCGCCGACAGCGGCGCGATCCGCCACGGCGCGGAACGGGCCGATCTCAGCGCGTCGTTCGATCTCGACGCCCTGCCGGCGGCGCGCGCCTGGCTGGCCGAGCGCGACCTGGACCGCGACCGGGAATGCCACCTGCGGCGGGTGGTCGCCCGCACCGGCCGCTCGCGCGGCTACATCAACGGCGTGCCCCAACCGACCCAGGCGCTGCGGGAGTTGGGCGAGCAGTTGGTGGATATCCACGGCCAGCACGAACACCAGTCGCTGCTGCGGCGCGAGGCCCAGCGGCAATTGCTGGACGATTACGCCGGCAATCAGGCGCTCGCAATGGAACTGGCGGAACGATACCAAACCTGGAGCCGGCTGCGGCGGGAACTGCGCGATTTGCGACAGGCCGCCAGCGAGCGCGACGCCCGGCTGGATATCCTGCGCTATCACCTGCGGGAACTGGCGGCGCTGAATCTGGCGGAGGGCGAGGTCGCGGCGCTGGAAGGCGAGCAGCGCCGACTGGCCCACGCCAGCCAGTTGCTGGACGCCGGCCAGCGCCTGCTGGGGTGGTTGAGCGAGGACGAGGAGTCTTCCATCGTCGACCGGCTCGACCACGGTCTGCGCGAACTGGATGCCCTGAGTCGTCTGGACGCCCGCCTCGTCCCGGTCGGCGAGATGCTGAACACCGCGCTGATTCAGATCCAGGAAGCCAGCGGCGAGTTGCGCGGTTACGTCCAGGCGCTCGATCTCGATCCCGATCATCTGGCCCAGGTCGACCAGCGGCTGGCCGCCGCCCATCAACTGGCCCGCAAGCATCGGATCGCCGCCGAGGAATTGCCAGCGTTGCGGGCGCGGTTCGAGGCCGAACAGGACGCGCTTGAACACAGCGAAACCCGGCTGGAGGCATTGCAGCAGGCGGTGAAAACCGCGCGGGCGACCTATCAGGCGTGCGCCGACCGCTTGAGCGAGCGGCGGGCGGCGGCGGCCCGGGAACTGGGCGAGCGGGTCTCGACGGCGCTGGCGGGACTGGGCATGGCGGGGGGGCGCTTCGCCATCGTGCTGGAACGGCTGGAACAACCCACGCCGGCCGGATTGGAGACCGTCGAGTTTCAGGTCAGCGCCAATCCCGGCCAGCCGGTGCGGCCGCTGGCCAAGGTCGCCTCCGGCGGCGAACTGTCGCGCATCAGCCTGGCGATCCAGGTGATCGCCGCCCATGCCGCCCGCATCCCGACCCTGATCTTCGATGAGGTGGATGTTGGCATCGGCGGCGGAGTGGCGGAAATCGTCGGGCGGCAATTGCGGGCGCTGGGCGGCGGCCGGCAGGTGCTGTGCGTCACCCACCTCCCCCAAGTCGCCGCCCAGGCGCACCGACAGCTCAAGGCGGAAAAACAGACCGGCGGCGGCGCCACCCACACGCAAGTCGTGGCGCTGGAACCCGACGAGCGGGTCAAGGAAATCGCCCGGATGCTGGGCGGCCTGGAATTGACCGAGAACACGCTGGCGCACGCGCGGGAGATGATGGACAAGGCGGCTTCTCCGACGAACGAACCGCCGTGAGCGATCATCTTCTCGTCGTGGACGACGATCCGGGCCTGCGCGAACTGCTGGCCGACTATCTGGGCCGCAACGGTTTCCGGGTGACCGGCGTGGCCGACGGTCGCGGGCTGTGGGCCGCGCTGGAACAGGGGTCGGTGGACCTCGTCATCCTTGATCTGATGCTGCCCGGCGACGATGGGCTGGTGCTGTGCCGCACCCTGCGCGCCCGCTCGCAAATCCCGATCATCATGCTAACCGCGCGGGGCGACGACACCGACCGCATCGTCGGTCTGGAAATGGGCGCCGACGATTATCTGCCCAAGCCGTTCAACCCGCGCGAGTTGCTGGCGCGGATCAAAAGCATCCTGCGCCGCGCCCGCAGTGTGCCCACCGAACCGGGCGAGGCGCGCTGCTTTCGCTTCGCCGGCTGGACGCTGGAGGTTGCCACCCGCCAGTTGATCGCTCCGGATAGCGTGCTGGTGCCGCTGGGAGCCAGCGAGTACCGATTATTGCGGGTATTCCTGGATCATCCGCAGCGGATACTGAACCGCGACCAGCTATTGGATTTCACCCAGGGCCGCGAGGCTATGCCCTTCGACCGCAGCATCGACGTGCAGGTCAGTCGGTTGCGGCGGCGCTTGCGCGACGATCCGCGCGAGGCCGTCATCATCAAGACCGTTCGCAACGAAGGCTATCTGCTGGCGGCCCACGTCCGCCGGGAATTCTGATGCGCTTGTTGCCGCAGTCGCTGTTCGGTCGCCTGCTGCTGTTTTTGACCGGTGGCCTGGTCGTCGCTCAATTGCTGAGCGCCGCCATCCTGTTGCAAGACCGCGAGCAGGCGCTTTATCACGCCATCGGCGGCCACGTTGCCCAACGCATCGCCGCCATCGTCAAGCTGCTCGACACCTTGGACGAAACCGAGCGCCAGCGGCTGGTGACCGCGCTGGATTTGCCACCCACCCGCCTCAGCCTCAACCTGCCTTGGCAAACCGAAACAGCGCCGGACGAGCGTTATCACACCACCCTGTTCCGCGCCCTGTTGAGCCGGCAGTTGGGACCGGACCGGCCGTTTCAGTTGGAAATCAACGATGACCTGCTGCCGCCGCCGCCACCACCGGCCGAACGGCCGCGCTGGCTGGCCCCAGGCCCACCGCCCCCGCGCGATTGGGCCGAACGGCCGCCACGCTGGCGTCGGCACGCGATGATGCTGGGATTGCGCAATTTCGTGGTGCAGGTGCGCTTGCGCGACGGCGCGACGGTGACGTTTCAGCAGGTGTTGCCGGAGGAAGTCATCGCTTGGCCGGTTCGGTTGTTGCTGATCCTGCTGGTGTTGCTGGTCTCGGTCGCGGTGCTGGCCGCGCTGGCGGTACGGACGCTGACCCGGCCGCTGGCGGTGCTGGCCGATGCCGCCGGCGAACTGGGCCGTGACATCCGCCGTCCGCCGCTGGCCGAAACCGGGCCGCTGGAAGTCCGCCGCGCCGCCCAGGCGTTCAACACCATGCAGGACCGACTGGTCCGCTATATCGAGGATCGCGACCGTATCCTCGCCGCGCTTTCTCACGACCTGAAAACGCCGATCACCCGGCTGCGGCTGCGAACGGAATTGTTGGACGATGCCCCGCTGCGGGAGAAATTCCAGGCCGATCTCGATGACATGCAGCGGATGGCGCAGGCGTCGCTGGATTTCCTGCGCGGCGGCGAGGACAGCGAACCGATAGCGCCGCTGGATCTCAACGCCTTGTTGGAGTCGTTGCAGGAAGACGCGGAGGATACCGGTCGCGAAGTGAGCCTCGCCGGAACGACTTGCCAACCGCTGCGTTGCCGGCCGCTGGCGCTCAAACGCTGCCTGACCAATCTGGTGGACAATGCATTGAAGTACGGTCAGCGCGCCGAAATCGCGGTCACGGATACACCGGCACGGTTGACGCTGATCGTCCGCGACCGTGGCCCCGGCATTCCGGCTGCGGAACTGGAGCGGGTGTTTGAGCCGTTTTACCGGTTGGAGAATTCGCGCAGCCGCGACACCGGCGGCACTGGCTTGGGATTGAGCATCGCCCGCAACATCGCCCGGGCCCACGGCGGCGAACTGACGCTGCGCAATCGTCCCCAAGGCGGGCTGGAGGCGGTGCTGGAACTCCCGCGCTGACGACGCGCCTATACTCAGGGAACTCCTTCAAATCACCTCAACGGGAGGATCGCATGGACACCACGCCGCACAATCTGAGTACGTTGTTCGACCAACTGGGCCTGCCGTCCGATACGGCCGCCATCAAAACCTTCATCCATTGGCATCGGCCGCTCGATTCCCGGACGCCCCTGCATCAGGCGTCCTGGTGGACGCCGGCGCAGGCGGAGTTTCTGTTGCAGGCCATCGAGGAGGATTCGGATTGGGCCGAGCAGGTCGACGCGCTGGATGCCCTGCTGCGCCCCGCGCCCGAACCATCCTGATCGCGGGGAAGCTACAGTTTTCCCCTCCTTGGACTAAGGAGGGGTGGCGCGTTAGCGCCGGGATGGTTGGCGCTCTCGGTGGGAAAAGTCGCGCGGCGCTGGCTGGACCCGGCTTCAGGCCTGCATGTCGCGGATGTGATGGGTCAGGCGGCTCTTGTGGCGGGCAGCCTTGTTGGCGTGAATCAGTCCCTTGCGCGCCATGCGGTCGATCACCGGCACGGCAGTCTGGTATTCGGACTCGGCTTTCGCCTTGTCGCCGGAATCAATCGCCTTGATCACGCGCTTGACGTAGGTGCGCAACATGGAACGCATGCTGGCATTGTGCTGGCGGTGCTTTTCCGCCTGCCGGGCGCGCTTCTTTGCTTGAACGGTGTTGGCCAAAACTCGAAACTCCTTAATGACACTAGTGAGGTAAACGCGGCTGCGTTCGGATGCTAAAAAGGTTGATAATATTGGCATGTTCCCGCCTCCTGTCAATCCTTGACCGCCGCCGCCGCTGACAGTCCCGACCGTTCCCGGCTATCATCCGCGCCTTCCCCATCCGCACGGTGCAGGACTGTATCCCCATGAGCAAGGCCCTTCTCAAATCCACCGGCATCGTCAGCGCCATGACCTCGTTGTCCCGGATCACCGGCTTCGTCCGCGACATGGTCTACGCTCAAATGTTCGGGGCCGGGGCCGGCACCGATGCCTTCTTTGTGGCCTTCCGCATTCCCAATTTCCTGCGCCGGCTGTTCGCCGAGGGTGCGTTCTCGCAAGCCTTCGTGCCGGTGTTCGCGGAATACCAGACCCAGCGCCCGCGCGAGGAACTTCGGGAACTGGTGGATCAGGTCGCCGGCACCCTGGGCGCGATTCTGCTGCTGATCAGCGCCATCGGGGTGCTGGCCGCGCCGGTGTTGATCCTGTTGTTCGCGCCCGGCTTCGCCGCCGACGCCGGCAAATATGACCTGACGGTGGAGATGCTGCGGATCACCTTTCCCTACCTGCTATTCATTTCGCTGACTGCCTTCGCCGGCGGGGTGCTGAACAGTTGCGGCAAGTTCGCCATTCCCGCCGTCACCCCGGTGCTGCTGAACCTGACCATGATCGCCGCCGCGTTGTGGCTGGCCCCGCAGATGGAGCGGCCGGTGGTGGGACTGGCTTGGGGGGTGTTCATCGCCGGCGCCATCCAGTTGAGTTTTCAGGTTCCCTTCCTGCGTCAGGTCAAGCTGCTGCCGCGCCCGCGCTGGGGCTGGGCGGCCCGAGGGGTGCAACAGGTCTTGAAACTGATGCTGCCGGCGCTGTTCGGCTCCTCGGTGGCGCAAGTCAACCTGCTGATCGACACGGTACTGGCTTCTTTTCTGGTCTCGGGCAGCGTCAGTTGGCTGTACTACTCCGACCGGCTGGTGGAGTTTCCGCTCGGCATTTTTGGGGTAGCCTTGGGCACGGTGATTTTGCCCAAGCTGTCGCGCCAGCACGCCGACGCGGAAACGGATGGTTTTTCCCAGACGCTGGATTGGGCATTGCGCTGGGCGCTGCTGATCGGGGCGCCGGCCACGGTGGCGCTCGTCATTCTCTCCGGTCCAATCTTGTCGGCGCTGTTTCAATACGGCGAGTTCGACGCCCGCGACGTGATGATGTCCACCCGCAGCCTGATGGCCTTTGCCTTCGGCTTAGTGGCGTTCATGCTGATCAAGGTGCTGGCGCCGGGTTTTTTCGCCCGCCAAGACACCCGCAGCCCGGTCAAGTATGGCCTGATCGCGATGGGCGCCAACACCGCCCTGGTATTGATCCTGATCTGGCCGTTAGCCCATGCCGGGCTGGCGCTGGCCACTTCGTTGGCCGCTTTCCTCAACGCCGGGCTGCTGTTCTTCAACCTGCGGCGGCGGGATATTTATCGGCCGCACGCTGGATGGATGAAATTCCTGGCGCAGTTGGTCGCGGCGAATCTGGCGATGGGCTTGGTGCTGTGGTTTGGGGCGGGCAGTCTGGAGTCATGGTTGAACGCCAGCGCCCGCGAGCGGTTGTGGCATCTAGGCTGGCTGATCGTCGCCGGTGGGGGCAGTTATTTGCTGGCGGCGCTGGCGGCGGGAATCCGGCCACGTCAGTTGCTGCATGGGTAGGCGCTCGATCTGGTCTTGTTTATGGCTAATCGTTTTTGAGGCGATGTAGCGGGAGGATGAAGCATGTCAACATCGTTAGCCGACCGGGAATTACTGAACCTTCAATCTCGCCACCGCTGGACTGTGGCGGAATATCATCGAATGGGTGAAGTCGGTTTGCTGAATGAAGATTCGCGGGTGGAATTGATTGATGGGGAGATCATCGAGATGGCGCCGATTGGTAGTTTCCATGGAGGTCATGTCAACCGCTTCATTCGTTTGTTTTCAAAAGTTATCGGCGACAAAGCGATTGTCGCAGCGCAAAATCCAGTCGTATTGAGCGGTTATGCGGAGCCTCAACCCGACCTCGCCATCCTGCGCTGGCGGGGAGACGATTACGAACAATCAAACCCTCATCCAGAAGATGTGCTGCTCCTGATCGAGGTTTCGGACAGTACGCTCCACTACGACCGCGACGTTAAAGTGCCGCTCTATGCCAATCACGGCATCCCGGAAGTCTGGCTGCTCGATATCCGGCAACGACAACTCGAAATCTACCGCGATCCCGCCCATGGCCAGTACCGTCAGCGGGATTGCCGCCGCACCGGCCAGATCGCGCCGATTCTGTGCCCAGACGCCATCATCGACTTAGCCGAACTGTTTCCCAAGTCCTGAGCGACTGTTTTGCAGGGCAAATTGGTTTTGCCTTCACGGTTGCCCCGCCACTTGGGCAGCGGCGAGTGGATTCATCACCTCGATACCGTCCCGCATCGGGTAGGGTGCGGCCACCGGGGCGATCAACAGTTTGCGGACGGTTCTCACGTCGGCTGTTCGGCGAGGAACGCCGGCGGACCAAGATCACCCCGCACGCCTTCGATAGGTTGCTTTGAGAAGCGAACTGGTGAAGGTTAGAGATACCGGTAGAGGATGACCAAATCTACAACATGACCTCGATAGCGATTAACAGCTCCATAGTCTCTACAAGACAGGCATCGTTGCCGGGCTTGTGTCCTGTCGAGGCCGCATTAAAAGAACGGGTCACTGCCGGAGCCCAGGAACGCGGTGCGATCTTCACGCGCCGGGAAGTCGTGGATTTCGTCCTCGATCTCGTGGGCTATACGACGGACCGGCCCTTGCAGGATATGCGCTTGCTCGAGCCGGCTTTCGGCGAAGGTGATTTTCTCGTGCCTGCCGCGCAGCGCCTTCTGGACGCTTATCGCACGCACCGCCCGGCAGGGCAACGCGATCCCGTGAACGACCTTAAGGACGCGCTAAGAGGGATCGAACTGCACGGGGAATCCTTCGATGGAACACACGGCAAACTGATGGCCTTGCTCGGGAAGGCGGGCTTCTCCGATCCGCAATGCTCCGCACTGGCCGATGTATGGCTGAACCAGGGTGACTTTCTCCTCACCGCCTTCCCGGAGATCTTCACCCATGTGGTCGGAAATCCCCCCTACGTCCGGCAGGAACTCATCCCGGACGCGCTCATGACCGAGTACCGACAGCGATTCAAAACGATTTTCGACCGAGCCGACCTCTACATCCCTTTTATCGAAAAATCGCTCACTCACTTGGCCGACGGCGGTCACCTTGGGTTTATCTGCGCGGACCGATGGATGAAAAACCGCTACGGCGGACCTTTGCGGCGCATGGTTGCCGAAGGCTTCCATCTGAAAGCTTATGTGGACATGGTGGATACCTCGGCTTTTCACACTGAGGTGATTGCCTATCCCGCCATCACGGTGATGGCCCGTGAAAAACCCGGCCCGACGCGCATCGCTCACCGCCCCGCGATAGACGCCCGAACGTTCTCGGACTTGGCAACGCGGCTTCTTTCCCGAAAGCCCCTGGAGGCAAGCAGCCCGGTCAAGGAAATCGTTGCCGTTACCAGAGGTTCCGAACCGTGGATTCTCGAATCGTCCGACCAGCTTGCCTTGGTTCGCCGCCTCGAGGACAGTTTTCCAACCCTTGAGGAAGCCGGATGCGCGGTCGGTATCGGCGTTGCCACCGGAGCCGATGCGGAATTCATCGGCCCCCACGATGAGCTGGACGTCGAAGAGGACCGCAAGTTGCCACTGGTGATGACGCGGGACATTGCCAACGGTCGCGTCGATTGGCGGGGTTTTGGGTGCATCAATCCGTTTCGGGACGATGGCGGTCTGGTCGATCTGCGGGATTATCCCCGTCTTGCCCGCTACCTGGAGTTCCGCAAGGCGCGTATTGCAAGCCGCTATGTCGCCCGCAAGAACCCCGCCAATTGGTATCGGACCATCGACCGCATTGATCCGGCCCTTGCCCGCCAGCCCAAACTCCTGATTCCCGACATCAAGGGCGAGGCCCTGATCGTGCACGAAGAAGGACGCCTGTATCCTCACCACAATCTGTATTTCATCACATCGGATCGGTGGAATCTGAAAGCTCTTCAAGCCGTGCTGTTATCCGGCATCGCCCGCCTGTTCGTGTCGATCTACTCCACAAAGATGCACGGTGGCTATTTGCGGTTTCAGGCGCAGTATCTCAGGCGGATCCGCCTGCCGCGATGGGAAGAGGTGCCGCAGCCCGTCGGGGACGCCCTCACCATCGCCGCCGAGCAGGGCGACGTTGCCGCCTGCAACCAGGCCGTTTTCAAACTCTATAATCTTTCGCGGGAAGAGCGCGCCGCCCTTGGCGGAAACGGGGAGTAAACTGCCAATGGGGGTCGATCTTGTCGATTATGAGCGCAAGGCTCGAGAAGCCGTCAAGGCGTTCTGGGGTAACCGCGAGGCCGCCCGACAGAAACAGATCGAATCCGGCAAGGCCGATCAAGGCGAGCGCGCCGGAGTGACGGCGGGCAAGAACATGGATGGGTTCATTGCCCTCGTCGGCGATATCGTGCGCGCGAACGGTCTCGCGCACGCCAGCATCATGCTCGAGCGCAGCGTGCTCACGCTTCCTGGATTTTTTCGGCCCATCAAGCTATGGGATATGGTGGTCGTGCAAGGCGGCGAGCTGGTGGCGGCGCTCGAATTCAAATCACAGGTCGGGCCGTCTTTCGGCAACAACTTCAACAACCGGACCGAGCGGACTGGACCCCCAACTTCGACGAGCGGGATAACGGCGACGTGATCGTCACCGCCCTGCCGCATCGGGTAGCCGAGGCGCGACTCATGGAACAGATCGCCGCACAGCCGGATCCACGGTCATATAGATCAACTGGTTGATTTTTTACAGTCTTTAACTCGCCTTCGCCTCCGGCATTCCCAGCCCAAATTGCCGAATCCGCTGAATCTCGTCGCGCAGCTTCGCCGCCTGTTCGAATTCCAGATCGCGGGCGTGGCGGTACATGGCCTGTTCCAACTGCTTGATTTTCTTCGCCAGCACCGCCGGGGATTCATGCGCGTAAGCGGCGGTTTCCTCAGCGACCTGGGCGTATTGCGTCGCCGGAACTGGCCCGCCCGGATAGGCGCCTTCCAGAATGTCGGCCACCGCCTTCTGGATGCCGCGCGGGGTGATGCCGTGCGCCTGGTTGTGGCTGCGCTGCTTGGCGCGGCGGCGGTCGGTCTCATCCAGCGCCCGCCGCATCGAGCCGGTGATCTGGTCGGCATAAAGGATCGCCTTGCCGCGCAGGTGGCGGGCGGCGCGGCCGATGGTCTGGATCAGGGAACGCTCGGAGCGCAGGAAGCCTTCCTTGTCGGCGTCAAGAATCGCCACCAGCGAGACCTCCGGCAAATCCAGCCCTTCCCGCAACAGATTGATTCCCACCAGCACGTCGAATTTTCCCAGCCGCAGATCGCGGATGATCTCGACCCGCTCCACGGTCTCCACGTCCGCGTGCAGGTAACGCACCTTCACCCCGTTTTCGGCCAGGTACTCGGTCAAATCCTCGGCCATGCGCTTGGTCAGGGTAGTAACCAGCACCCGTTCCTGGCGCTCCACCCGCTCGCGGATTTCGCCCAACAGGTCGTCCACCTGCTGCCGGGCCGGACGCACCTCGGTTTCGGGGTCCACCAAGCCGGTAGGCCGCACCACCTGCTCGACCACCGCGCCGCCGGAATGCTCCAGCTCGAACGGGCCGGGCGTGGCGGAAATGAACACCGTCTGACCGCTGAGCCGTTCGAATTCGTCGAACCGCAGCGGCCGGTTGTCCAGCGCCGATGGCAGGCGGAAACCGTACTCGACCAGGGTTTCCTTACGCGAGCGGTCGCCCTTGTACATCGCCCCCAGTTGCGGCACGGTGACGTGGCTTTCGTCGATGAAGATCAGCGCGTCCGGCGGCAGGTAATCGAACAGGGTCGGTGGCGCTTCGCCCGCCTCGCGGCCCGACAGGTAGCGGGAATAGTTCTCGATGCCGCTGCAATAGCCCAGTTCCAGGATCATTTCCAGATCGAAGCGGGTGCGCTGTTCCAACCGTTGCGCTTCCAGCAGTTTGCCGGCGGCGTGGAGTTCGTTCAGCCGGTCCCGCAACTCGTCCTTGATCCGCTCCACCGCCTGCAAAAGCTGCTCGCGCGGGGTGACGTAGTGGGTCTTGGGATACACTGTGTAGCGCGGCAGCTTGCGGGAAATCTTGCCGGTGAGCGGATCGAACAGGCTGAGCGACTCGATTTCATCGTCGAACAACTCCACTCGCAGCGCCTCCTGATCGGATTCGGCGGGATGGATGTCGATGATCTCGCCACGCACCCGGAACGCGCCGCGCGCCAGTTCCAGATCGTTGCGGGTGTATTGCAAATCGGCCAGCCGGCGCAGGATCGCGCGCTGGTCCACCTTCTCGCCGCGCACCAGGTGCAGGATCATCTTCATATACCATTCGGGATCGCCCAGCCCGTAAATCGCCGACACGGTGGCGACGATGATGGTGTCCGGGCGCTCCAGAATGGCCTTGGTGGCCGACAGCCGCATCTGCTCGATGTGCTCGTTGATCGAGGCATCCTTCTCGATATAGGTGTCGGACGAGGGGACGTAGGCTTCCGGCTGGTAGTAATCGTAATAGGAGACGAAGTACTCCACCGCGTTGTCGGGGAAAAACTCGCGCATTTCGCCGTAGAGTTGCGCCGCCAGGGTCTTGTTGGGCGCCAGCACCAGCGCCGGGCGCTGCGCGGCGGCGATGACGTGGGCGACGGCGAAGGTTTTGCCACTGCCGGTCACACCGAGCAGGGTCTGATGCGCCAGACCGTTGTTCAGGCCGGCGACGAGCGAGCGGATGGCCTCGGGCTGATCGCCGGCGGGCTGGAACGGGGCATGGAGCGTGAAGGGCTTGTTCGTCTGCATGGGAGTTTGGCCGGGCGAAAAATTCCAGTATTATCCGACTCCCGCGCAACCCCTGCGTTCAACCTTCATCGTTCAGCCAGCGTCCAGGAGTCGTTCCCGTGAGCACCCCCCTTTCCGAGCGCGTCCAGCGCATCAAGCCTTCTCCCACCTTGGCGGTGACCGCCAAGGCCAACGAATTGAAGGCCGCCGGCCAGGACGTGGTCGGTCTAGGCGCGGGCGAACCGGATTTCGACACGCCCGATTTCATCAAGGCAGCGGCGATCCAGGCAATCCACGCCGGTTTCACCAAGTACACCCCGGTAGACGGCACGGCGGGCCTGAAGAAGGCGATCATCGCCAAGTTCCAGCGCGACAACGACCTGAACTACGAACCGAAACAGATTCTGGTGTCCTGCGGCGGCAAGCAGAGCTTCTACAACTTGGCCCAGGCGCTGTTGAACGCCGGCGATGAGGTCATCATTCCGGCGCCGTACTGGGTTTCCTACCCGGACATGGTGTTGCTGGCCGATGGGACGCCAGTGATCGTTGACGCGGGCATCGAACAGCAGTTCAAGATCACCCCGGCGCAACTGGCAGCAGCGATCACCCCCTGCACCAAGCTGGTGGTGATCAATAGCCCCTCCAACCCGACCGGCGTGGCCTACAGCGCGGCGGAACTGACCGCGCTGGGCGAAGTGCTGCGCCGGCATCCGCAAATCTACATCGCCACCGACGACATGTACGAACACATCCAGTGGACTGGGGAAAAGTTCAGCAACATCCTCAACGTTTGCCCGGATCTGCACGACCGCACCATCGTGTTAAACGGTGTGTCGAAGTCCTACTCGATGACCGGTTGGCGGATCGGCTACTGTGGCGGGCCGAAGGATTTGATCGAGGCCATGACCAACATCCAGTCGCAGAGCACCTCCAACCCGACGTCGATTTCCCAGGTGGCGGCGGAAGCGGCGCTCAACGGCGACCAATCCTGCATCGCGGTGATGACCAAGGCGTTCAAGGAGCGGCACGATTACGTGTACCAGACCTTGAAGGCGATGGACGGGGTCGAAGTGGCGCCGGCGGATGGGACGTTCTATATCTTCCCCAACTTTCAGCGGGCCATCGAACGACTTGGCTTGGCCAACGACATCGCTTTTGCCGAGTTGTTGCTTACCGAGGGCGGGGTGGCGCTGGTGCCGGGTTCGGCCTTCGGCGCGGAGGGCTGCGCGCGGATTTCGTTCGCCACCAGCATGGCGAATCTCACCAAGGCGCTGGAACGGATTCAGCGAGTGATCGCGCGCTGAACCGGGATTGACAGAGGGGGGTGGCGATCAATAGAATTACCCTTTCCCATTCCCCGGTAGCTCAGTCGGTAGAGCAAGTGACTGTTAATCACTGGGTCCGTGGTTCGAGTCCGCGCCGGGGAGCCAAATGAAACAAGGGGTTAGGCGAAAGCCTAGCCCCTTGTTTTCGCGTCTGTTCCGGTGGTCGGGCGCGGCTCAAGCGATCTCGTCGAGCACCGCGCGGATGCGAGCGCCGATGGCCTCGATGGTCCCGGAGCCCTTGACGGTGCGCAGCAGGCCCTTTCGGGTGTAGTAGTCGATCAACGGCGCGGTTTTCTCCTCGTAAACCCGCAGCCGGTTGCGAATGGTCTCCTCGTTGTCGTCGGCGCGGCCGCGCCCCAGCAGGCGTTTGACGATCTCCTCGTAATCCACTTCGAAAAACAGCACCAGATCGAGCGGCTGATTGATCTTGGCCAGCAGCTTGTCCAGCGCCTCGGCCTGGGCCAGATCGCGCGGGAAGCCATCCATCATGAAACCCTTGGGATTGGTCGCGGCCAGGGTTTTCAGCCCGTTCTCGATCATGCCCAGAACGATGTCAAAGGGCACCAATTCGCCGGCGTCCATGTAGGGCTTGGCTCGTCGCCCCAGTGCGGTCCCGGCGGCCACCTCGGCGCGCAGCAGATCGCCGGTGGCGACCGTGGAGACCCCGTAGCGGGCGATGATGGCGTCGGTTTGCGTGCCCTTACCCGAGCCGGGGGCGCCTAGCAGAACGATTCTCATGGTGGTTGCACTCTATAAAAAAGTTTTGGCGGAAAAGCGTTGAAATTTTAGCGGAAATCCACGGAAGACCCAATCTGTTCCATCCATTCGCGCCATGCATGGCGGGCGCGCGGGCGCGGCTATCAAGCATTCGGTCTTGGCTGTAGTATAAGCATACTTTCCGTCATCAACCGCCGCACAAAGGTCACTGCCATGATTTTGGATAGAGTGGACGCCGGTCAAAACCTTCCCGACGAATTCAACGTCATCATCGAAATCCCGGCGCATGCGGACCCGGTCAAGTACGAAGTAGACAAGGAGACCGGCGCGCTGTTCGTGGACCGCTTCATGAACACCGCCATGCACTACCCCTGCAACTACGGCTATATCCCCCATACCTTGTGCGAGGACGGCGACCCCCTGGACGTTCTGGTCGTGGCCCCTCTGCCGGTGATCAGCGGTTGCGTGGTGCGCTGCCGGCCGTTGGGCGTACTGCGGATGATCGACGAGAAGGGCGGCGACGCCAAGGTGCTGGCGGTGCCGATCAAGAAGGAATGCGCCCTGTACGATCAAATCGAATCCGTCGAGCAGATGCCCAAGGCGCAACTGGGCCAGATCGCCCATTTCTTCCAGCATTACAAGGATCTCGATTCCGGCAAGTGGGTTCAGATCGACGGCTGGGGCGGCTTGGAGGAAGCCCGGGCCGAAATTTTGGGTAGCGTGAAGCGTTACAAAGACACTCGCTAGCCATGCTGGCGGTTTTTGTTGGCTGGGCGCATCCTAAGCTTCCATCGCGCCGCGACCCTCGGGGTGCTCGCGCGACGGGGTTGATTCTCCGCCGCCATTTCGTGCCCTCGATTTGGTGGTTGGATTGTTTTGACGCCAGTATCGCCTATCCTTTAGGGAAGCGCAGTACGCCTACACTTTTGTTCCCCTCCGGGAACCCATGCTGCGGCGTCCGCTGAGCATGCAGACCAAGCCTCTAAATACCAAACCCCAACCCCCAAACCCCTAAATACAACGAGGAGGAACCATGCGGTTCATTTATCCACAGATCGGAGGATTCGCGTCACGGACTGGAGGATTCTCGTCATGGCGTCGGTAGGTCTGATCGTCGCATTAATCTGCGCCATCGGCGCGCTCATCTACGGTGTCCAGTCGATCAAATGGATCCTGGCCAAGGACCCCGGCAATCCCCGGATGCAGGAAATCGCCGCCGCCGTCCAGGAAGGCGCCCGCGCCTATCTGAACCGGCAATACACCACCATCGCCATCGTCGGCGCGGTGCTGGCGGTGATCATCGCCGCGGTACCGCAGCTTGGGTTACGGACCGCCATCGGCTTCGTGATCGGCGCGGTGCTGTCGGGCGCTGCCGGTTATATCGGCATGTACGTCTCGGTGCGCGCCAACGTTCGCACGGCCCAGGCCGCTCATGACGGGCTGGGCGCGGCGCTGGAAGTGGCGTTCCGGGGCGGCGCGATCACCGGCATGTTGGTGGTCGGCCTCGGCCTGCTCGGCGTAGCCGGCTATTACGCGCTGCTGTATGCCTTCACCGGCGCCGTTCCCGATCTCGGCCCGATGATCGGGCTGGGCTTCGGCAGTTCGCTGATCTCGATTTTCGCCCGACTGGGTGGCGGCATCTTCACCAAGGGCGCCGATGTCGGCGCCGATCTGGTCGGCAAGGTCGAAGCCGGCATTCCCGAGGACGATCCGCGCAATCCGGCGGTGATCGCCGACAACGTCGGCGACAACGTCGGCGACTGCGCCGGCATGGCCGCCGACCTGTTCGAGACCTATGCCGTCACCATTATTGCCACCATGCTGGTCGGCAGTCTGTTGTACACCGGCGACTCGATCCAGAACGCCATTATCCTGCCCCTGGTGATGGGCGGCGTGTCGATCATCGCCTCGATCATCGGCTGCGGCTTCGTCAAGGCCCGGGAAGGCGAGAAGATCATGAACGCGCTGTATCGCGGCTTGGCGGTGGCCGGGGCGATTTCCGCCGTGGCTTTCCTGCCGGTCATCTGGCTGTTCATGGGCGACCAAAATCCCTGGGGTCTCTGGGGCTCGGCGCTGGTCGGGCTGGCGCTGACCGCCGCGATGGTCGTGGTCACCGAGTACTACACCGCGACCGAGTTCAGCCCGGTACAAAAACTCGCCGAGGCCTGCACCACCGGTCATGCGACCAACATCATCGCCGGTCTGGCGGTATCGATGAAGGCGACGGCGCTCCCGGTGTTGGCGGTCTGCCTGAGCATCGGCCTCGCCTATTCCTGGGCCGGGCTGTACGGCATCGCCATCGCCGCCACCTCGATGCTGTCGATGGCCGGCATCATCGTCGCTCTGGACGCCTACGGACCGATCACCGACAACGCCGGCGGCATCGCCGAAATGGCCGAGATGGACGAGAAGATTCGCAGCATCACCGATCCGCTGGATGCGGTCGGCAATACCACCAAGGCGGTCACCAAGGGTTACGCCATCGGTTCAGCGGCGCTGGCTGCGCTGGTGCTGTTCGCCGACTTCGAACACAAGCTGGCGCTCTCAAACATTAAAGTCGATTTTTCCCTGACCGACCCGGTGGTGATCATCGGCCTGTTCATCGGCGGCATGATCCCGTTCCTGTTCGGGGCGATGGCGATGGAAGCGGTCGGCCGCGCCGCCGGCGCGGTGGTGGTCGAGGTGCGCCGGCAGTTCCGGGAAATCGCTGGCATCATGGAAGGCACGACCAAGCCCGACTATTCGCAGGCGGTGGATCTGCTGACCAAGGCGGCGATCAAGGAGATGATCGTGCCCTCGCTGCTGCCGGTGCTGGCCCCGATCGTGGTTGCGTTCGGCATGTCGTGGCTGATGGGGCCGGAAGCCGGACCGAAGGCGCTGGGCGGCTTGTTGATGGGCACCATCGTCACCGGCCTGTTCGTGGCGATTTCCATGACCGCCGGCGGTGGCGCCTGGGATAACGCCAAGAAATACATTGAGGATGGTCACCACGGCGGCAAGGGTTCCGAGGCGCACAAGGCGGCGGTTACCGGCGACACCGTCGGCGACCCCTACAAGGACACCGCCGGTCCGGCGGTCAACCCGTTGATCAAAATCATCAACATCGTCGCCCTGCTCATCGTGCCGCTGCTGGTGGCTATGAAGTAGGACCGTGGCCGAACTGAGCCACTTCAACGCCGCCGGCGAGGCCCACATGGTGGACGTGGGCGACAAGGACGTCACTCGCCGCGCAGCGGTCGCCGAAGGCTGGATTCGCATGCGGCCGGCCACGCTCGATCGGATCGTGGCCGGCGCGCACGCCAAGGGCGACGTACTCGGCGTGGCGCGTATCGCCGGCATCATGGGCGCCAAGCGCACCGCCGAATTGATCCCGCTTTGTCATCCCTTGGCCTTGACCCGGGTCGCGGTGGACTTGGAACCGGCAGCCGACCAGAGCGCCGTCCGTTGCCAGGCCACGGTGGAAACTCTCGGTCGGACCGGCGTGGAAATGGAAGCGCTGACTGCGGTGCAGATCGCGTTGCTCACCGTTTACGACATGTGCAAGGCGGTGGACCGGGGCATGACGATGACCGACATCCGCCTGCTGGAGAAGACCGGAGGCCAATCCGGCGCTTGGCGACGGGAATGAGCGACTTCCTTTATATCGTCGATCAACCCGCGCTGACCGATTTCTGCGCCCGCCTGCGCGGCGTAGCGTGGATCGCGCTGGATACGGAATTCATCCGCGAACAGACGTTTTATCCCCAACTCTGCCTGATCCAGATTGCTACTCCCGACCAGATAGCCTGCGTCGATCCTCTGGCATTACCGTCGCTGGACCCCCTGCTGGACCTGCTCTACGACCCCGCCATCACCAAGGTGCTGCACGCCGCGCACCAGGATCTGGAACTCTTTTTCCATCTGCGCGGCGCGACCCCGGCCCCCATCTTCGATACTCAACTGGCGGCTCTGGTACTGGGCTGCGGCAGTCAGATCGGCTACGCGGCGCTGGTGCAACAACTGCTCGGCGTGGAATTGGAGAAGGCTCATACTCGCGCCGACTGGCGGCAGCGGCCGCTGGCCACGGAATGGCTGAGCTACGCGGCCGACGACGTGCGTTATCTGCGGGAACTGTACCCCAGGCAACTCGCGGCGTTGCGGGAACGCGGCTGGCTGGAGGCGCTGGCCGAGGATTTCCTGGCGCTTTGCCATCCCGACCGCTATCGGCTGCAACCGGGTGACGCCTGGTGGCGGGTCCGGGAGCACGACCGGCTGGGTGGCGTGCAGCGGGCGGTGTTGCGAGCGCTGGCGGCTTGGCGCGAGGAACAGGCCAGCCGCCACGACCGGCCGCGCCGCTGGATTTTGGGCGACGCCGCGCTGCTCGAACTGGCCCGGCGGATGCCCAGGGATGCAGAGCAGTTGCAACGGATTCGCGGTCTGCCGGCGGCGATGCTGCAACGGCATGGCGAAGCGCTGCTGGCGCGGATCGCCACCGCCCGCGCCGAACCGCCCGAGCAGTGGCCGAACCGCCCCGCGCGGCCGCGCCTGACCCCCGATCAAGCGGCGCGGGTGGATGAATGGCTTACCCTGATCGCGGCCCGGGCGCGCGAGCACGGCATTCCACCGCCGGCCTGCGCCGACCGGCGAGATGTGGAGAACCTGCTGGCCGGGATGGATTCGCCGCTGCGGCAGGGCTGGCGAGCGGCCTTGATCGGCCGGGAGTTGCAGGCGCGACTGGCTGACGGCAGCCATGCTTGACCGGATTGCCGCCATCGAACCGTCAACTTGGCGAAGGGTGTTCAGGCAACATTCACCTGTTCGGGGAGATACTGCGCTCCAACCAGTGTGGGTGCATGTGGGCTTGGGGCGGCGCCGCAGACGCTTGCTTGATGGCCGCCGCCACTTTTTTCACCCGGTTTCGCCACCCCGATCAATCAACCTGGAGAACTCGCAATGCGGGCACCATTCAAAATCGCCCTCGTAGCGGCGGTGTTGGGCTTGGGCACGGCCTGCGTCCCGCCCCCGCCCGGCGCTCCCCCCAACTATTACACCACCGGTGGCGCGCTGCTCGGCGCGGCGGCCGGCGCGGCCATCGGCCATGACATCGATCCCACCGGCGGCGCGGCGGTCGGTGCCGTGACGGGCGCGCTGATCGGCGGTGCGATCGGCAACGATATGGATTGGCAGTCACAGGGGTATTACTACGGCGAGCAGCCGTATTATCGGTATGACGGTGATGATGGTTATGTCCCGCCGCCGCCCCGGCGCTATTACGCTCCGCCCCCCTACGACGGTTATTGATCCCGCGTAAATTTGCATGTGGAAAAGGATCGCAAAATGGCAGTACCCATATAGTTATAATCAATAACTATTTGTATTCCGCTTCTTGCTGACCAGAAAATATAAGGTGATCGCCGACCCGGCCATCCCAACCTGAAGCGGACCACCATGATTCATCGAATTGAAGCCCACGGCGGCGTTCTCAAGAACCTGTACCTCGACGCCGCCGAGGCAGCTCCATTCAAGGCCCAGGCCCAGGAGTATCCTTCCTGGGATTTGACTCCGCGCCAGCTTTGCGACCTTGAACTGTTGCTGAACGGCGGATTCTCGCCGCTGGATGGTTTTCTGAACCAAGCCGATTACGACCGGGTGGTCGCGGAGATGCGGCTGGGCGACGGAACCTTGTGGCCGATGCCGATCACCCTGGACGTATCCGAGGCGTTCGCCAGCCAGATCGGGTGCGGTGGTCGGGTGGCGTTGCGCGACGCCGAGGGCGTGTTGATCGCGGTGTTGGAGGTCGGCGATATCTGGCGACCCGACCAGCTCCACGAAGCGCGGCGGGTGTTCGGCACGGATGACGACGCCCATCCCGGCGTGTTCCATCTGCGGCATCGGACCGGACCGGTCTACGTCGGTGGCCGGCTGTACGGCATCGAGCCGCCCACCCATTACGATTTCCCGCAATGGCGCGATGCGCCGCGCGAATTGCGCGACCGCTTTGTCAAGCTGGGCTGGCGGCGGGTGGTCGCCTTTCAGACCCGCAACCCGATGCACCGCGCCCATCAGGAATTGACTCTGCGCGCTGTTCAGCAGACCGAGGCCAACCTGCTCCTTCATCCGGCGGTGGGCGCGACCCAGCCTGGCGATGTGGATCACTATGCGCGGGTGCGTTGCTACGAACACCTGTTGAAAATCTATCCCGAGCAGACCACGGCGCTCAGCCTGCTCAACCTGGCCATGCGGATGGCGGGGCCGCGCGAGACGCTGTGGCACGCCATCATTCGCCAGAATCACGGCTGCACTCATTTCATCGTGGACCGCGACCCTGCTGGGCTGGGCCAGGACCGCCAGGGTCGGGCGTTCTACGATCCTGACGCTGCCCAACAACTGGCGCTTCGCCATCAGGACGAACTGGGCATCCAGATCGTGCCATTTCCAGAAATAGTCTACGTGCGGGAGCGCGCCCAGTACTTTCCCGCCAGCGAGGTGCAAGTTGGTGAAACGGTGCTGCGCATCTCTGGCGCCGAATTCCGCCGCCGCTTGCAGGAAGGACTGGAGATCCCCGACTGGTTCTCCTACCCGGAAGTGGTGGCGGAACTGCGCCGCACCCATCCGCCGCGCCACCAGCAGGGCTTCACCGTGTTTTTCACCGGTTTGTCAGGCTCGGGTAAATCCACCATCGCCAACGCGCTGCGGGTCAAATTTCTGGAACTGGGCGGACGCGCGGTGACCCTGCTGGACGGCGACCTCGTCCGCAAGCATCTGTCCAGCGAACTCGGCTTTTCCAAAGAGCATCGCAACCTCAACATCCTGCGCATTGGCTACGTCGCCAGCGAGATCACCAAGAACGGCGGCATCGCCATCTGCGCGCCCATTGCGCCCTACGCCGCCACCCGTCGGCAGGTGCGGGAGATGATCGCGCCGCTGGGCGGATTCATCGAAGTTCATGTCGCCACCCCGCTGGAAACCTGCGAGGCGCGCGACCGCAAGGGCCTTTACGCCAAGGCGCGGGCCGGCATCCTTAAGGAGTTCACCGGCGTCAGCGATCCCTACGAAGCGCCGGAGCATCCCGACTTGGTGATCGATACCCGCGATTGCGCTGCCGGCGAAGCGGCCCAGCGCATCCTCTTGAAGCTGGAAAGTCTGGGCTTCATTCGCGGCTGGCCCTGATTTGACGCTCCTCCTGGTTTTACAGGAGGACATGGACGGGAAGAGAAGTTCTTTGCGCGCAGATTCTTGATCCGACTTCGTGAGGCAGTGCTTCTGTTCTGCCCAGTCCGCCCAGATATTCAACTGTCTTGGCGATGATCGGCGTGCAATACTCCAGCATTTCCGTCTGAATATGCCGGGTGGAAAAGCGTAGAACCTGCCAGCCCACCGATGCCAGGTCGTTATTGCGCAGATTATCCGCCATTGTTTTCTTCGGGTCGGCGTGATAGGTATCGCCATCGGTTTCCACATTGACCTTGCCGTTGCAGCAATAGATGGCGAAATCGAGTTTATAATTCCGATTGTTGACTTTAACGTCCTCCTGTCGTTCAGCCCAAATCTGCTGTCGCTTCAACTCGGCCCACAGCCGGTCCTCCAGGGGACTGCCATCATACAAGTCGTTAATTTCTAAAGCGTTAAAAAATTTTTCGGTCGTCGTTGGAATAAAGACGATTCTTCGCTGCCGGCGACTGAAAATCGGCTTGGTTAATTGCTGCAATGGTCTGAGCAGGACCTGATAATAGCGCTTGCCGCTCTTCGGGTTGAGAGGCTCATCCGGGAAAAGCTGTTCGCGGTACGCTTCTCGTATCTCCAGTACGGGCGCGTAGTAATTGACGGCGTAAGCCTCGCCCTCGAACATCTTGGTTTGATAAAAGGCCAGCCATTGCGGCGGCCAGCGGCTTTTGAGGAACTTCTGGGCGCTGTCAACCGGAATGCGATACCAACAGCGCTCGCACGCAATTTTGAAATCACGCCGATTGTTGACAATCGCTACGAGTACTTCCCCGCGCGTGGACATGGATGGATGCTTGATCTGGGCGGCGCTGCGGTTTGGCGGCGGCAAAAGAGTATACGGCGCTTTGGTCTGTTCACAGTATAAACAGACGCCCGTGTGGTTTGCAGCATCCGCGCTTCCCACGCGACGGGAAACGGCATCCTACTGAACCCTTCCGCCCTTCGGTTGCCAAACGACCGAAATCGCCCCGTGCAACCCACCAAACCCGGAAACTTCATGCCCAGTTCTCGAATCATGGTCGCCGCCTTCGGGCTGGCGCTGGCCCCCGCAACGTTCGCGGCGGCCCCCGTCCACGAATTCACCCTCGCCAATGGCCTCAAGGTGCTGGTGCGCGAGGATCGCCGCGCCCCGGTGGCAGTCTCGCAAGTCTGGTATAAGGTCGGGTCCAGCTACGAGCCCAGCGGCTTGACCGGCATCTCCCATCTGCTGGAACACCTGATGTTCAAGGGCACGCCGACCGTGCCGGGCGGCGAGTTTTCGCGCCTGATCGCCGCCAACGGCGGGGATGAAAACGCCTTCACCAGCCGCGATTTCACCGCCTATTTCCAGACCCTGGAAAAAGAGCGGCTGGAACTCAGCTTCCGGCTCGAGGCCGATCGGATGCGCTACCTGCTGCTGAAACCGGAAGACGTGACCAAAGAAGCGCAAGTCGTGGCCGAGGAACGGCGGCTGCGCACCGAGGATCAGCCCGAGGCGCTGACCCAGGAACGCTTCCACGCCGCCGCTTACGTCACCAGCCCCTATCGCCAGCCGATCATCGGCTGGATGCAGGATATTCAATCCATCCGCCCCGACGATTTGAATCGCTGGTATCAACGGTGGTATGCGCCGAACAACGCTACTCTGGTGGTGGTCGGCGACGTGGACCCGGCCAAAGTTCGGGAACTGGCGGAAAAACACTTCGGCTCGTTGCCGCCCAGCGCCCTGACTCCGCCCCGCGTGGATCAGGAAATTCCTCAACTGGGCGAGCGGCGCATCGTGGTCAAGACCCCGGCGGAAGTGCCCTACGTCGCGCTCGGCTACAAGGCGCCAACCTTCAAGACCGCGACCGAGGCCTGGGAGCCTTACGCCCTGGACGTGCTTGATGGCGTTCTCGACGGGGGCAACAGCGGGCGCATCAGCCGTAACCTGATTCGCGGTTCGCAGGTCGCCGCCGCCGCCGGCACGAGTTACAGCCCGACTGCGCGGTTGGAGGAACTGTTCGTGTTGGCCGGCAATCCCGCGTCGGGGCGCGGTAGCGCCGAGCTGGAGCAGGCGTTGCGCGCCGAAGTGGCCAAACTGCGCGAGGAATTGATCGGTCCCGAGGAACTGGCGCGGGTGGTCGCGCAAGTCGCCGCCGCCGACGTGTACCAGCAGGATTCGCTGTTCTATCAAGCGATGCGGCTGGGTACGCTGGAAACGGTCGGCCTGGGCTGGAACCGGCTCGATGACTATGTGCAGCGGATTCAGGCGATCACGCCGGAGCAGGTGCGAACGGTGGCCCGCAAGTATCTGACCGATGACCGGTTGACCGTGGCGACGCTGGAGCCGCTGCCGCTGGACGGCCGCCGGCCCAGCGCGCCCGCCGCCGCAATGGACCATGCCATTCGCTGACCTCCCTTCACC
>WBUJ01000018.1 GCA_008933795.1 Candidatus Contendibacter sp.
TCTTGACGCCTTCGTACAGGTAAAAGCCCTTCTTGCTCTTGCGCCCGTAGCGGCCGTCGGCCAGCAGTTTGTCGGCGACGCCGGCCGGTTTCATCCGCTCGCCGAAGGCTTCGTGCAGGATCGGCCCCACCTTGGAGCCGACGTCAATGCCGACTTCATCCAGCAGTGCGAACGGCCCAACCGGGAAGCCGAATTGCACCAGGGCCTGGTCAATGGCGTCCACCGCCGCGCCCTCGGCCAGCAGATAGCCGGCCTCGTTCATATAAGGCGCGAGGATGCGGTTGACGTAGAACCCGGCTCCATCCTGGACCACGATCACGGTCTTGCCCTGCTTGCGGCCGAATTCAACCGTGGTGGCGATGACGTCCGGCGCTGTTTTCGGCGTGGCGATGAGTTCCAGCAGCGGCATCTTCTCCACCGGCGAGAAGTAGTGCATCCCGATGACGTTTTCTGGCCGTTGCGCCGCCTCGGCGATTTTGGCGATGGGAATCGAGGAGGTGTTGGTGGCGAAAATCGTGGTCGGCGGGCAGTTCGCCTCCACGTCGGCGATCATCTGATGCTTCAGTTTGAGGTCTTCAAACACCGCCTCGATGACCAGATTCACGTTGTGGAACCCGGAGAAATCCAGGGTCGGCGTAACGCGATGCCGCTCCTGGCCGGCTTCAAAGGGAGTGATCGAGCGGCGCTGCACCCGCTTTTGAATCAGTCGGTCAATGTAGGCCAGGCCGCGATTCAGACCCGCCGGCTCCTTGTCCTTGAGCCGCACCGGCACCCGCGCCTTGTTGGTGGTGACGTAGGCGATGCCCGCGCCCATCAGGCCCGCGCCCAGCACGCCGATCTTGTGGACCGGGCGCGGTTGCACGCTGGCGTCGGCGACGCCGGTATCCTTCTTCATCGCGGTGGTGGCGAAGTACAGGTTCATCAACTGCCGGGCCTGGGGCGTGACTGCCAGTTCGCCGAAGGCCGCCGCTTCCACTTCCAGGCCCTTTTTGAAGCCCTGGCCCGCGCCGGTTTCCACGCAGTCAATGATGCGCAACGGGGCGGGATAGTTGCCCTTGGTCTTGCCCAACACCTGCTCGCGGGCTTTCTGGAACAGGACCCGCCGGCCCAGCGGATTGTCCTCCAGCGCCAGCTTGGTCAGACCCTTGATCGAGAACAGGCTGCTGGTTTTGCGCGCAGCGGCGCGGTTGTGCTGAAGCTTGTGAACCAGAGCGACGGCGGTGGACAGCAGAATAGTGGCCGGCGCGACGTCGTCCACCAAGCCCAGCCGGCGGGCTTTCTGGGCGTTCAGGTGCTTGCCGGTCAGCATCAAATCCAGCGCGGCGGGAATGCCGATCAGCCGGGGCAGACGCTGGGTGCCGCCGCTGCCTGGCAACACGCCCAGCATCACTTCCGGCAGGCCCAGCGCGGTTTTCGGATTATCGGTGCAGACCCGGCCATGGCAGGCCAGCGCCAGTTCCAGCCCGCCGCCCAAGCAAGCGCCGTCAATCGCCGCGACCACCGGGGCCTTGAAATTCTCCAGCCGGTCGAAGAATCGCTGGCCGACCCTGGACAGTTCCGTGGCCTCGGCGGCGGTTTTACAGGCTTTCAGCATATTGATGTCGGCGCCGGCGATGAACGAGCCGGGCTTGCCGCTGATGAACACCACGCCTTGGACGCTGGCGTCCTGTTCCAGCCGGTCGAGCAGGGCGTTGGCCTCGTGGATGAATTCGGCCTTGAGCGTATTCTGACTCTCGCCGGGCAGGTCAATGGTGACCACGGCGATGCCGTCTTCGCGCGTGGCCAGTTGAAACACAGTCAGTTTCAGTTCGGTGGTCATTGTTGGCATCCTCCCGGTTACGCCACTTCCAGCACCATCGCCACGCCCAGGCCGCCAGCGGCGCAGGCGGTCGCCAGCCCCAGCCCACCGCCGCGCCGGCGCAACTCGTTCACCGTCTGCATGATCATCCGCCCGCCGGTGGCCGCGAACGGGTGGCCGTAGGCCAGCGAGCCGCCCAGCACGTTGAGCTTGTCCAGGTCCACCTCGCCGATGGGTTCATCGCGGCCCAGTTGTTCGCGGGCGAATTGCCGCGAGGGCCAGTTCTTCAGATTGGCGAGCGTTTGCGCGGCGAAGGCTTCGTGAATGTCGAGCAGAGCCAGATCGCTCAGCTTGATGCCCGCCCGGTCGAGAGCGATGGGGGTGGCGTAGGACGGCCCCATCAGCCCGTCGTTGAACGGGTCAATGGCGGCGAAGGCGTAGGAGCGGATAAATCCCAGCGGCTCGAAACCGAGTTGCCGGGCGCGCTGTTCCTTCATCAGGATCATGGAGGAAGCGCCGTCGGTCAGCGGGGTGGAATTGGCGGCAGTCACGGTGCCGTGTTTGCGGTCGAAGGCCGGCTTGAGCTTGGCCAGTTGCTCCAGGCTGGAATCGCCGCGAATGTTGTTGTCGCGCTCGACGGCTTCCTTGAACGGCGGGATGAAGACGCGCATCACCTCGCCGTCCAGCTTGCCGCCATCCCACGCCTGCTGGGCGAGCTGGTGCGAGCGCAGGGTGAACCGGTCCTGTTCCTCGCGGCCGATGCCGTGGTTCTTGGCCATCTGCTCGGCAATGTCGCCCATGCCGAGGTTGGTGGAGTAGTCCTTGACCGCCGGCGAGACCGGAATCAAATCCGCCGGGCGAATTTCCTTGAACAGAGCCAGCTTGTCGCCCAGGGTCTTGGCCTTGGTGGAGTGGATCAGCGCCCGCGACAGCTTTTTGGAGGTCTGGATCGGCAGGACCGAGGTGGAATCGCAGCCGCCGGCCAGGCCGATTTCGATTTCACCCAGCAGGATGGCCTGAGTGATTTCCACCGCGGACTGGAAGCTGGTGGCGCAGGCGCGGGTGACGGTGTAAGCGTCGGTGCGCGGGTTCATGCCGGCGCCGAGCAGTACCTCGCGGGCGACGTTGGGCGCTTCGGGGATCAGGCCGACGCAGCCGTAGACCATTCGCTCGATCAGGGCGGGGTCGAGGTCGGTCCGGTTGAGCAGTTCGTTGGTGACCAGGACGCCGAGTTCGATGGCGTTCAGGTCCTTGTAGGCGGTCAGTTGCCGGGCGAACGGGGTGCGCAGGCCAGCGACGATGGCGACGCGCTCGCCGGGGGTGTTCATCGAATTCACGGTGGCCACGGGGTTCTCCTTCTAGTCCAGGGCGCGCGGATTCCCGCGCTTTGGCCACAGTTCATCAAATCCTTGAATAAGTTGCTTGTACGATGTGGTGGCGTTGCGGCGAAGGCGCGGCGGTTTTCAAGAAAACCCGATAGCAGTTTAATTAAACACTGTTCAAGACTATTTTTCCCAACTATACTCAAGTCATTCTCTAAGTTCTGTCGTACACCTGCCCGGAGGCGTCCATGACCAATATATTTAAGCGTATCAGCGATGTGCTTACCGCCAATCTAAACGATCTGGTGGATCGGGTCGAAGACCCAGAGCGGATGATCAAGCAACTCATCCGCGAGATGGAGGAGAACGTCAACAGCGCCCGGGAAGGGGTGATCGACGCCCTGGCCAGCGAGAAACAACTGGCCAAGGAACTGGACAACCAGCGCCGGCAGGCCGAGGACTGGTACAACCGGGCGCGGCGGGCGCTGGAAACCGGCAACGAAACGCTGGCGCGCGAGGCGTTGATGCGCAAAAAGGAACACGACGACATCGTCGCTAACCTGCAAGCGTCCTGGGAATCTTCCCGGCGCACCAGCGAGCGGCTCAAGGCGCAGTTGCGGGCGCTGGAAACCAAGTTGGAGGAGGCGCGGTTGAAGAAGGGCAGTCTGGTGGCGCGGCAGCGGGCCGCGCAGGCGCGCGAGCAGATGGATAAGGTGACCGACCGGTTCCAGACCGGCCTCGATCTCAATAACTCGTTTGGTCGGATGGCGGACAAGGTGGGAGAGATGGAAGCGCGGATGGAGGCGCGCGCCGAGGTGTACGGCGATTACAGTCCGGTGGAACGCGAGTTTTTGAAGATGGAAGTGGATAGCGAGGTCGAGGCGGAACTGGCGGTCCTCAAAAAGGAAGTGCGCAAGGAACAATCGGCCTGATTGGCGACGGAGTGAAATTCGGCGGAGGGGGGGCGGATCGTGGAATGGGTGATGCTGGGATTTCTGGCGCTGGCGTGGCTGATTTCGCCGATCATCCTGCTGATCGCGCTCGTCGTCGCGCGCCGCCAATTGCGCGAACTGCGGCAACGACCCGTCGCCCGAAGCGCCCCGGAACCGCCCGACGACTCTCCCCCGCTTCCCACCACGCCACCCTTGAGCGGTGGCGGCCGTTACGCGCCCGCCGATCTGGAAAATCTGTTGCTGTTGCGGCTGGAATTGCATCGGCTGGCCGATGTGGGCGCCTTGCCGGAACCGCGGCATCGGCAACTGAGCGATGACCTGGATCGGTTGTGGGAGCGGCATCTGCGCAAGGGCGGCGTATCCCCGGATAGCGAGGTTTGGCGATTCCGGCGCGCGCTGGCCTGGAACCTGCTGGCGCAAGGAGTGGATACACCGCCGGGACCGCCACCGTGGCAACCCGTCGCCCTCACTCCCGGCCTCTCGCCCGCAGGCGGGCGAGAGGAGGCTTCAGTCCCTCTGTCGGCTGGAGTCAAGATTCCCTCCCCCCTGGTGAGAGAGGTTTGGGGTGGGGGGGGCGAACCGTTAGCACCGCCGCCGACCCTGGAATCGCTGGAGCCACCGCCAGTCGCCTCACCGGGACCTCGGCGCCCCTTGCCGCTAAGGCCGCCCGTTCCGGCCCTTCATCGCGCGCCGGTCGAATCATCGCCCGCGCCGGGTCCGGCTTGGGAGCAGCCGGCTCCCGCCGCCGACTGGCGTCCCGCCGCGCCGAGTCCACTGGAACAGGCGCTGCGCGCGCTGTCCGGCTGGCCGAGGCTGATCGCGCCGTTTCTGGCCCAGAACATCGGCTGGTTCGTCGGCGGGTTCTGTTTCGTGGCCGGCGCGCTGTTCCTGATCGCCAACACCACCGGCTTCGTCAACGCCCTGGTGGTATTCGCCAGCCTGTTGGGCGCTACCGTTTTCCTGATCTGGGCCGGTTATCAGTTCCGCCGGAAGGGCCCGGAACTGATGGTCGCCAGCAGTATGTTGCTCACGCTCGGCCTGTTGCTGGCGCCGCTCGATTTGGCGGTCGCGGTGCGCCTGGCGAGCGCCAGCGCGGGCGATGGCTTGCTGTTGACCGTCGGCCTGCTCATCGTGGCCGGTGCGCTGGCGGCGTTCGCCTGGGCCGCGGGCTTGGTCAGCGGCCTGATGGATCGGGCGTTGATGGGGCGCTATCCGTGGTTGTTGACGGCGCTGGCGGCAACGCAACTGGCCGCGCCGCTGGCGGTGGTCGTACCCGACTGGCCCGGACTGGCGGTGCTGCACGGCGTGCTGCTGGGACTACTCGGTTACGGCCTGCGGGCCTTCGCCGGCGAGTGGTTGCGGCGGCTGTTCGTGGACCGGTGGCTGATCACCTATTACGCCGCTGGTCTGCTGGTCTACACGGCCGCGGTGTCGTTCGTTCACTTGACCTGGCTGTGGCCGGAGCCGTTGCCGGCGGGTTACGCCGGGCCGTTCCTGATGGCGCTGTGTGGGTTGCTATTCCCGGTGGATGCCGCGTTCAAGGACTGGGTCCACAAGTACGCCTTCCTGTCCCGATTCAGCTTCGCGCTCTACGGTCTGTCGGCGGTGGCAGTGGCAGTGGCGATCCAGACCACGCCGACGGCGATTCTGACGCTGGCCCTGGGCGCAGTGCTGTACGGCTGGGTGACCTGGCGCTACCGGACCCTGCCGCCGCTGTATCTGCTGTTCGGCTGCGTGGCTGGCCTGTACGGGTACGGCATCCTGAACATGCTGCCGCCGGCTTGGCGCGAACTCGCCAGCCTGCCCGGCCTGCTGGCGCTGTTGGGGCTCTGCCGCTGGGCCAGTTCGCGCTCGCGCGCCATCGCCTTGCAATGCCTGGTCGCGTTTGGATTGCTGTTGGTCGGCCTGACGGCCTGGAGTCTGGTTTGGATCGCGCCGGGTTGGCTCGGCTTCGCCACCGCCGCGACGGCGGCGCTACTGGCGTATGTCGCGGTACGGCTGGCCTTGGCGTTGCCGGAAGCCGACCCGCGCTGGGCCTGGGCCGATGTCGGCGTGGTGGCTCTGGCCATGGCGGCGGTCGCCTACGCGCCCGACTGGATTGGGTCGAGTTGGGGGTCGCGGATCGCCTTCGGCCTGTTGGCGCTGGCGGCGCTTTGGACCGCGCTGGGCATGCACGACCGCCGGCAAGCGCCGATCAGCCGTACCGTGTTTGTCGTCGGCGCGCTGTCGAACGTGGCGCTGGTGCTGGTCCTGGGCGGGCTGGCGCTGTGGCCGGCGCCGCTGGGGCGGTGGGAGCCGATCCTGCTGCTGGTGCTGGCGGGCGCGCTGCTGTTGTGGCTGAGTTTGGGTTTGCGCCAACAGGCGCTGTTTTACGGGGTGCTGGCGTGCGCAGGCGGCATCGGAGTGCTCATCAAACGCGGCTGGTTCCCCGGACCGAGTACCGGCCTGGGCGAATTCGCGGCGACGTTGGCGCTGTGGGCGTTGCTGTGGTGGCTGGCTTGGCGGTTTCCATTCAGCCCGCGTGTTCCAACCACCCCGGCGCTGCGCGCTACCCCTCCTTATCCAAGGAGGGGAAAATTTTCATCCGAGTCCAGTAGCGTACTGGTTCGCGCTCCGCTGGAACACGCGATGGTTTTGCTGTGGGTGGTCGGGCTCGTTCATCTTGGTCAGCGGTTAGTCGCTGGCGGGGTGGCGTGGTCATGGCCGTGGACGGCGGGATTGGCGACGCTGACCGGGCTATTGCTCATCGGTCATTTCCATCGGTTCCGCTGGGCGGCGTTGCCGATGCTGGTGGGTTTGGCGGGGCTGCTGGTCGGCTTGGGCCGGGGTGGATGGACGCTGCCGTGGTTGGGCGCGGCGGCGGTGCTGTACGCGCTGCTGGTCTGGCGGTTGGGCATCGCAGCGCTGGCTAGACCGTCGGTTTGGAGAGCGGCGCGGGTGCTGGGTTTCACCGCGCCCGGCGGCGCGGGCGGTCGCCAGCAGGTGGAGGAAAGCCTGCGCGATGGCGCGCTGCTGGTCGCGGCGACGATCGTGGCGGCCAGTCCGGTACTGGCGGGGTCGGGATGGCCGGCGCCGGAACTGTGGCCCGCCTTGGCGCCGAGCCTCTTGCTGTTCGGGCTGGCGAGTTGGCAAGACCGGTCCGCGCCCTGCGCCTACGCGGCGCTGGTCACGTTGACGGTCGGCGTCTGGCTGACCGGCGACTGGCTGGCGCCGACCCCGCTGTTTGGCCTGGGTCAGCCGTTGCTTAATGTGATGCTGAGTCTGGTGTTGGCGGCGGCGGCGGCGGTCGGGCTGGAAGCGGAACGGGCCGCGTCGTTGGCGTATTGGCGCGCGCCACTGGCTGTGACCGGCGGCTTGCTGTACGTCCTGGCGCTGGCGGGTACGGCGCCGCTGGGATTCCTGGCCACCGATCTTCGCCTGCCAGTCCTGCTGGCGCTGCTCTGCGTCGCCTTGTTCCCGGTGGCGCGGTTCTGGCCGAATGCCGCAGCCTGGCGCGGTTTGGGCCTGCCGGTGTTGCTGAGCGCCCTGGTCGGGAGCCTGGCGGACTGGATCGGCTGCAACGCGCGGGAGGGCGCATGGCTGGCTATCGTCTGGGGTTACGCGCTTTGGAGCGGCGGTAATCTGTTGTTGCCGCGCTGGAATGGCCGCTGGCCGGGCTGGACGGTGGATCCGGCGCTGTGGCCGCTGCTGGGTTTGGCGAGCGTATTGGGCGGCGGAACGGTCGGCGTGCTGGACGGCGTGCTATCGCTGGCTGGCCTGCTGGCCATGCTGGCGCTGTATCTGTTCCTCTTGCTGCGCAACACGGCGTGGCCGGGCATGGCTTGGCTGGCGGTGGCGACGCTGACGGCGAGCGGCTTGCTGGCCAGCGGCGCGCTGGAGTGGAGTTGGTGGGGCCGCGGTCACGATCAATCCGCGACGATCCGGGGCTGTATCATCGCCTTGGTGGAATTGAACCTGCTGTTCCTGCTGGTTCCGTTGTGGCGGCGGCATGGTCAGCGGTTGGCGCGCGGGTTGCGCTGGTGGCAATTCGATCTGGAACCGCCGCTGTTCTGGACGCCGTTCGCGGTGCTGGTTCTGCTGCTCGTGCGCTTGCTGCTGTTAGAGGCCGGCGGCCTGCTGTGGGATGGCGCGTTCCTACTGGAGCGGTCGGTCTGGGCGCTGACCGGTCTGGCGCTGCTGCTGGCGGCGACGGCGGGCCATGCCTTCCATCTGCGGTCGGAACCGCTGACCGCGCAGGTGTTGTTGGCGGCGCTGGGCGCGACGATGCTGGCCGCCTTGCTGGATCTGGACGTACCGCTGGTTGGGTTGCCGCTGGCGGTGGCGCTGTGGGATGGCGCGCTGCTGCTGGCGTGGCGGTACGGGCCGCGCCGCTGGCAGGTCTGGCGTTCGGCGCTGAACCTTTGGTTGACCGTCCTGCCGGTCGCGAGCCTGGGTTTGCTGCCGCTGGTGGCCGATTCCCGCTGGACGGTTTGCACTGCAACCCTGCTGGCGCTGGCGGCGGCGATGCTGGCGCGGGGTTGGTGGCAGAGACTGCCGTTCTGGTTGAACGCAGGACTGGCGCTGGCGCTGGCGGGTAGTTATACGGTCTGGCTGACGGGCGCCGGGTCGCTCGTCCGGACGCCGTGGATCGGGCTGGCGCCCTGGTACGCCGCACAGACGGTGGTGCTGATGCTGGGATTCATGACGGTTCGACGGCGGCTGGCGGTGCGGCTGGACGTAGCCGATCCAGAGGCCGAGATGGAGCGATTCGGTCGGCTGTGCGACCTGGAACAAACGATCGCCGGATTGATTCCATGGTTGCTGGCGTCGAGCGCGCTCTGGCTGGGGTTGCACGGCTACGCGGCGGTGGCGCATCTGGCCGGATGGGGACCATCGCCGTGGCGGTTCGGTATTCCCGCCGATCCGCTGGCGGCCAGTGCGGCGTTGCTGATGCTGGCGGGGTTGACGTTTACGCGCGCCTGGCGGCGACCCGACGAGCCGAACTGGGTTTACGCGACCGCGCTGCTACTGGGATTGCTGGCGGTTTATGGGCGGTTGCTGGCGCTGGGTTTAGCCCCGTTCGCGGTCGGCGATACCGTCGCGCTGATGACGGCGGGCTACGTCGCCTTCCTGCTGCATCAGTTCGCCGGTTCGCCGCCGCTGTATCGGCTCGCCCTGGGACTGCCGTTGCTGGCGCTGGCGACCGCGCCGTGGCAGCTCGCCTCGGTCTGGACCGGCGGGACCCTGCTGGCCGCCGCCGTGCTGTATCTGTCGCTGGCCAGCGCGCTGCGTAATCCCTGGCCGCTGTATCTGGGCGTGCTGGCGCTGAACGGAGCCATCTATCTCTGGGCGCCGTCGTGGGCGGAGCGTTATGGGTTGTGGCAGTTCTACATCGCGCCAGCGGCGGTGTCGGTGCTGGCGCTGTTGCATCTGCATCGTCGGGAGCTGCGGCCCAACGTGCTGAATGGGGCGCGACTGGCGGCGCTGAGCGCGCTCTACGCCGGAGCGGGACTGGACGTGTTTCTGCGGCCGGAGTTGAGCGTGTTCGTGTTGGCGCTGGCTTTGGCGCTGGTCGGGATCGTCGCTGGCGTTGCCCTGCGCATCCGCGCCTTTCTCTACGCCGGGGTGGCGTTTCTGGTGCTGAACGTGGTCGGACAACTGGTTCGGTTGTATCCCGAGCAGAGCCTGAGTCGGGCGCTGATCCTGCTCGGGCTGGGAACAGCGATCACGGTGGGGATGGTGCTGTTCAATCTCAAGCGGGAGGCGATCCTGCGGCGGGTGCGGATCGTGCGCGCCGATCTGGCAACGTGGGACTGATACTAATTCCCGGCAGGTTTTGGTATTTCTTGAGGAATACAACACATTTCCGTCAGCCAGATCGTGGCCACCCTCGATTATGCCGATGCCAGCGCGTTTACCCGCACGTTTCGGCGCTGATCCGGAAATGCGCCGGACGCACAGCGAGCGCGGACCCCCGAGCGAAAAACGTGGCGGGTGTTACCGTTGCCCGGTGATGAACAGAAGAGCGGCATCGCGCTGGACTTGATGCCAGCGCGCAAATCGATCATCCACTGCCGCCGCGCCACGCCGCGCACCGGACTTTGGTCGGGGATGGGGTATAATTCCACGCGATTTCCGAAAACATAATGCTTCCGACGCAATGACGCACCCAAATCCAAGCACGATCGTTCGGACCACTCTGGTCCCGATGCAACCCATTCCCACCCTGCGCGAGCCGGGCATTCGTCGCCCGACCCAACCGGTGCTCGCGTGAAGCGCCGGCTTCTCTGGTGCATCCCCTGGGTGTTCGTCGCCGGAGCCGCTCCCGCCCAAGCCGAACGCAGCTATGCGACCGATCTTTGCACCGTCCCGGTCCAGAGCGGCGCCGCTCCCGCGTACAAGATCTTGCGCATGGTGAGCAGTGGAACATCGCTGGAGATTCTGGAACCCAACATCCAGGGCTACACCAAGGTCAAGACGCCGGAGGGGACGGTCGGTTGGATCATGACCCAATACCTGATGGATCAGCCCAGCGCCCGGAGCCGGCTGGGGCAACTGGAGGCGCGCGTCGCCACCCTGGAGAACGAAAACCGCGTGCTGCGGGGCGACGCCGAAGCGCTGGGTGCCGCTCGCGACGCCTCGACTCGCTGCGGCGAGGAACTGACGGCGGTTCGCCGCACCGCGTCGCAAACTTTGGCGATCAACGAAGAAAACCGCCGGCTACAAGAAGAGGTAGCGACCGCGCGCGAACGGCAAAGCCAACTGGAACTGGAGAACGCCACCTTGCGCGACCAATCTCACCGCAACTGGTTCGTCGCCGGGGCCGGCGCGGTCTTTGGGGGGCTGTTGTGCGGTCTCGTCATCCCGCGCCTCTCCTGGGGTCGGCGGCGACGGAGCTGGGACCAGTTCTGACCGGAGGAGCGGTCGCCGGAGCACCGCGGGTCAGGCCAAGGCGCGACGTTGCCCGACCTACCGGGATCTGCGGCACCTTGATACCAGTTCCCCGCAACTCCTCTCCCACCAACTCGAACTCCGGCTCTCGCCCCGACAGCAGTCGCGACAGGCGGATGATCGGTCGTCCCCCAGACCGGGCCTTCGTCGTCATTCAGTTCCCCTTGGGCAAGTTCGGCGACTGGCCCGTCCTGGTTCGTCTTTGCCCCGTGTCATTCCACCTTCACCGTGCCCATCGCCCCGCGCCCGAACTGCCACGGTTTGTACATGTCTTCCACGTACACCGCCGGCTGGCGGTAAACGCCCAGCGTCACCGCCCGCACCAGATAGGCCAGGGTGAATTTCCGCTTTTCGCTCGGCTCGATGTCCAGCGCCACTACGAAGCGGTCATCGCGGAATTCGGTGTGCAGGGTCTCGGTCAATGCCGGCAGCCAGGCGATCTCGCTGGTCCCGGTGTTGTGCGCCAGCCGGGCGTTTTCGATCTCCAGTCCCGCCGGCAGCAGATCCACCACCAGCGCCTGTTGCTCCTCCTGGCCCAGCGCCTCGCCGGTGATGACCGCCACCAGCAGATCGTTCTGCCGAATCTGGGCCGGGTCCACTTCCTTGCCAGCGCGAGTGTAATAGCGGCGGCTGATCGTGAAGCCTTCCTGGGCCGGCGGTTGCGCTGCGACGGGAACCCCGCTCAAGTTCAGGGTGTACCACGCCGACTGCGCGCCCTGATTGGCGACGGTCAATCCTTTGGCGAGTTGCTCGACGGTAGGCGTCAGATAGAACGGATCGGCGGTCGTCACCTGACCGTCCACCGCCAGCCGGATTTGACCGGGCTGCTTCAACAGCGCCTGGGCCGCCAGCAACAGCCAGGCCTGTTCCTGGGTGCTGGTGTAACGGCGCTGGTTGAATTCGGCGGCCACTTCTTCCGCCAGTTGCGGAATCCGGTCCGGCAACAGCCCGGATTCAGCCAGCAGCGTCAATAACGCCGCCCGGTCGCGCAGCGGACTGCCATAGTCGCGCCCCTCGCCCCGGCCCGTCCGGTTCAATGCGGTACTAAACGCTTCCCTGGCCCGGTCCAGTTCGCCATAACGGGCCAGCGCCGCACCCAGTTGCGCCTGGGCCAGCCCGCTGGGCAGCTTTTGCAGATGGTTGTCGTGCAGATAGCGCAAATCGCCAATCGCCGCCTGCTGCACCCGTGCCAGTACGTACAGGGCATAGGCCCGCCAGCCGAGTTCCGCTTCGCCGAATTCATCGGTGTTTAACTGCTCCTGCAAGTACTTCAGCCCGTGTTGATAGGCGGATTCCGGCACCAGATAGCGCTCCTGCCGGGCGCGCACCAGGAAATCCATGGCGTAGGCCGACAGCCAGGTTTCGACGTTGCTGTCGGGATTCCACAGCCCGAAACCGCCACCGGCGTCCTGCAAGGTCAAAATGCGCTGGATGGCGTCCTGCACCCGCGCCCGCAAACCGGCCTCGGTCGCATTTTGTCCGACCCAGACCTCGGCCACCTGGTTGAAGTACAGCAGTGGCAGGGCGCGGCTGGTGGTCTGCTCCAGACAGCCGTAGGGATAGCGATCCAGTTCCGTCAGCAGGGCGGGCACGTTCAGGTTGGGCCGGCTGCTGAAACTCAACCGGGCCTGGCCGGTTCCGGGCAAATAATCGCGCAATAAATCAGCGCCAACGGGCAGCGCTTCGCCGGGATTCAGCCGTTTGGCGACGCGGGTCGTCGTGATCGCTTGGGTCGGGCGCACGCCGATTTCGGATTCGCGCACCAGTTGGAAGCCGTTCGGCCCATCCAGATGCAGGCGCACCTGGCCGATGCCGGGTTGCAGCCCACGCAGGGTAAAGGTCCGGCTCTCGGAATTCTGCACGGCGGAATCGGCGACGGTGAAGGTGAACGCCGCCGGTTCGGTCACCGCTGCCGTGCCGTCAGCGGTCAGCCGGATGTGATAGTCGCCGGGTGGGGCGCTGAGGTTCTGCACGGTCACGCTGACCCGGCTTTCATCTTCCGAGGCCAAAAAACGCGGCAGGTAGACGCGGGCCACCAGCGGATCGCGCACCAGCGGCGCGGTCTCGGCCCGGCCCAGCCGGTTGCGATCCCAGACCACCGCCATCAGCCGCACCTGGCCGTTGAAATCGGGCAGCGCCAGCCGAATTTTCGCCTGCCCGCCGGCGTCCAGCGCCACCGGCCCGGAGAACAGCGCCAGCGTTTTCACCGTGCGCACCCCGGAAGCGTCCAGTTGCCGGCTGTCGGCGTCGCCGCCAACCTTGAGTTGGCCCGCCCGCCCGCCGGCTTCGATCAGCTTGCCGTACAGATCAAGCAGTTGCATGCCCAGCCGGCGCTTGCCGAGGAAGTAGCGCGCCGGGTCGGGGCTGGCGAAGTCGGTCAGTTGCAAAATGCCCTCGTCCACCGCCGCGACAGTCACATACGCCGGCTGGCCGGGATCAAGGCCGGTCACCGTCACCGGCAGTTCCACGGTCTGACGCGGTTTCCACTCGGTCGGCGCGGTCAAGGCGACGTTCAAGGTGCGCGGCGCGGGGTCCAGACCGACCCAGGCGACGCCGATGGCCCGGCCCGGCCCGCGCTGGGCGGTATTGTCCGCCGGCCGGAAGGCGGTCGCGGCGATGTAGACACCCGGCCCCCACTCGGTCGGAATCGGCAGTTCCACCGTCGTCCCCTCCGCCGAGGCGCTGACGGTCTTGCTCAACCACAGCCGGTCGCCAACCACGTTCAACAGCACTTCGCCGGCGAACGGCGCGCGGACGAACACCTTGGCGGTCTGGCCAGCCTGGTAACGCGGCTGGTCCAGCGTCACCCTCATCTGATCCGGGGTGTCGCTGCTCTCGCCCGGACTCTCGAACCAGCCGACGGTGAAGCGCACGCTGGAGGCGACTCCCGTGGCTGGGTCCAGCACGTCCAGCCGATAATCGCCCCATTCCGAGAGGCGTTGCGCCACGGTCGCCGGTTTATCGGCGGCAACGTTGAGGGTCTGGCTGGTCACCGGCGCCCCATCGCGAATGATCAGCTTGTAGTTCCAGCGGTTCTCGCCGTAGTACCAGTAATACTGATGGTCCTCGCGCACCAGTTCGGCGCGCAGCCCACTTTTCGCCAGCGGCTGGCCCAGCGGATCGAGGGCGATCACGTCGAAGCCGGCTTCCTGGCCCAGGGGTACGCCGTCATCACCAAAGCGCGGCTTGATGCCGATGGCGAACGGCTGCGGGCGGTAGGGCAGATTGAGACTGCGGGTAACCGGCCGGCCACCGGGTTCAAACAGCGACACTCGCAGCCGCGCCTGCAACAGCCGACTGGTATCGGGCGTCTCGCTCAGCGTCACCAGCGCCTGGGCCTTACCCTGGGCGTCGGTACCGGCCAGCGCCACCGGGAAGCGTTGCGCGGTCCAACTGTCCTGCGCCAGCCCGAAGCGGTAGCCGGGGAAAGCGGGGTAGGGGTTGGGGTCTTCGTTCAACACTACTTCGGCCTCAGCCTTGAGATTGGCCGCCGGCGCGCCGTACAGGAAGCGGCCATTGATATCCACTGTCGCCGGCTCGCCCGGTTTCAGCACCGGCGCGGGGGAACTCAGCTCCAGCTTCAGCCGTTGCGGTACGAAATCCTCGACCTGGAAACTGACCTGTCCGACCGGATCGCCCTTGGGATCGGCATAGGCCTTGACCGTCCAGGTTCCGGTGCGGGCATTCAGCGCCAGCGGCAATTGGACGTGATAGCCGCCCAGCGCCGGCTGACCCGGCTTCGGCTGGCCGGCTTCCACCTCGTCGGGGCGGAACAGCTTGAGGGTCAGCGGCGCATCCGGCAGGGCGTAGCCGCGACTGTCGCGGACCAGGACCATCAATTCCACCGTCTCGCCGGGCCGGTAGACCCCGCGTTCGGTATAAAGGAACGCATCCACCGCCCCCGGCGCGGCGCGGCCCTCCACACCCCGGTCGCTGAGATCGAAGGCCGGTTTGGTCAGATCGAGAAAGTTGTAATCGCCGTTGCCGTAAGCCATCAATAGCGCCGGCTCGCGCCCGCCACCGCCGCGCAACAGACCCGGATCGAGGCGGACATAGCCCTTGTTATCGGTGGTCGCCTTCCCCAGCTCGCCGTTATTGCGGGCGTATAGCCGCAGATCAAGACCGGCCAGCGGTTTGGCGGTGGCCAGCGATCGGGCGAACACGTGCAGGCCATCGTCGCCACGCATCGTGAACAGGCCGATGTCGGAGACCACCAGCCATTGCGTGGCCCGATTCTCGTAGCTGTCCGGGTCTTCCTTGAGCGGCTCGGCGGCGACGACGTAGATGCCCGGCTGCGGGTCGTGCAGAATTTCGTTGATCGGCACAGCGGTGGTGACTTCCTGATTGCGCTCGCTGCTGGCCAGAGTCAGGGTTCCCTCCCACAGCAGTTCGCCGGAATTCTTGGCGACCCGGCTGATGTCATAACCATCGAGCGGATTGACCAGACGCCGATCCAGAATCTGTTGCAGCAGATTGCGGTCGTTGATGCGCAACACCCGCACCCGCGCCGCATCCATATTGACGCTGATCAGCGGCAACTGCTGGCCGCTGGCCTTGGGCAACACGTAGGCCGTACCGCGAAAGCCCAGCGTCGGCTTGCGGTCCTCGACCTTGGCGGTGAATTCCTGCCCGGCGCGCGTTTTCTCGCCGGTCGCCGACGGGATGCCGGCGCGGGCCTTGAGTGTATAGCTCTGGCCGTGGCGGACGCCTTCGACGCACAATTGCCGACCCTGGGCGTTGACCACCGGCTGAATGGCCGGTTCGATCACCAGATAATCCTCGTAGTGAACTTGCCGGCCCTTGGCGAGGTCATCGGAAAATTGGAGGCAGATTTTCGGAGCGGCGCTGTCGGATTCGACCTCGACCCCCTTGATCTGGAAGGCGTGGGCGTCGGCCAGTTCCTGATAACGCTTGGCGATACGCGGGTTATCCTCCAGCTCCAGCCCTTCGCGGAAGGCGACGAGGGCCTGCTTCGGCTCCTTGGCGCGGTCGTACAACTCGCCCAGCCGGAACAGGGCGCGGGCGCGCTCGAACGGGACCCGGGCCGCCTGATAGGCGTTCCATGCCGCCTGCCGGGTTCGCTCCCGGGCGCGGTTGCGAGCTTCATCGTCCTGTTTCTGTTCCGCCTGCGTTTGCCAGAGCTGGCTCAGGTTTAGCCACGCCGCGACCGGATCGGCGCCCGCGGCGATGGCGGTTTCCTGGCTGGCGATGGCGGCGGCCCAGTCCTTGCGCGCTGCCTGCTGCCCGGCCTGTTGCAACAGAGCGTCCGGCGGCTGACCGGCAGCGATCCGACCATCGCGGATCAGTTGCAGATATTGAGCCGCCGCCACTGCGAGCGGCGTATCCTCGAAGGCATGGACGCTGGCGGACAGCAGCAACGCCAGCAAGGCAAACAGAGGCAGCGGAAGGCGCATGGGGAACTCCTTGGGCAACCGGCTGGGGATGGCGGTTCTTGCGACGGCCCGGGTCGAATCGGGGATGACGGGCAAGGCTGAATATATACAGTTAATGATAGCCCGTTCCGGCGCAGTTGGTTGGCGACGGGCGGTCTGCGTCGCTACCATGGCGAAACGTGGTTCGTTATGAAAAAATAGTATGAACAGTTTATTGCAACACATCGGTTTTCATCGTGATCGATTCGGAGGGTTATCGGCCAAACGTCGGCATCATCCTGTGCAATGCCGATGGGCGCTTGTTCTGGGCGAAACGCATTGGCCAGCATTCCTGGCAGTTTCCCCAGGGCGGCATTCGGCGGGATGAGTCGCCCGAGCAGGCCATGTTTCGCGAGCTGGCCGAGGAAGTCGGCCTGCGGCCGGAGCATGTCGAAGTGATCGGCTGCACCAAGGGCTGGCTGCGCTATCGCCTCCCCAAGCGCCTGATCCGTCGGGGCAACCAGCCGCCCTGCATCGGCCAGAAACAGGTCTGGTTCCTGCTGCGGATGTTGGGCGGCGAGGAGGCGGTGTGCCTGGATTCCTCGGAACGCCCCGAATTCGATCACTGGCAGTGGGTGGATTATTGGTATCCGCTGCGGGCCGTGGTACCGTTCAAACGCCACGTGTACTGGCGCGCTCTGCGCGAACTGGCGCCGCTGCTGCTTCCCATCCGCCTGCCGAAGCGTCCGATCCCCACCCGGCGTCACGACGACGCGCTGCCCGAGCGGCCGGCCCGACGGGGCTCGGGGTTCGATGGCCTGCCGACGCCGGTTCGGACGCTGGGGGTGGCCATGGAGGTGGCCACGGCGGCCATGGAGATCGCCATGGAAGCCACTCTCGCGGTCTCCCGCCCGCCGGAGCTGGAACCGGCGCGCCCCGCGGCGGCGATCAAACCCACACCGGTTTTGCCCCTGCGCCGGGTGGAGACCTACCCGCATCCGGTCATCACCCGCATGGTCGTCGCGGCGCGACGCGGCGGAGTTCTTGAACCGATGACGGTGGTCGCCACGCCGACTCGGGAAGTAGCAGCGGTGACGTCCGCCCTGGATGGGCCGCGCCCCCCCCGTCCGTCGACGCCGCGCTCGCGCCGGGTTTCCCGACGCTGAGCGTTTCCCTGCACCCATCGTTTGTTTTCAGCCGAGACCGGTTCCTATGCTGGATATCCTGCGGCGCATCATCCAGGACATCAATGCCGCCCACGACCTGAACGAAGCGCTTGGCGTGATCGTTGCCGAGGTCAAGACTGCCATTCACACCGACGTGTGCTCGGTGTACATGACCGACTCCGTTCGCGGCGAACATGTGTTGATGGCCACCGATGGCCTGCGGCCGGGCGCGGTCGGCAAGGTGCGGCTGAAGCTGGGGCAAGGACTGATCGGGTTGGCCGCCAGCCGGGCCGAGCCGGTCAACGTCGACAACGCGCCCGCCCATCCCGCCTTCCGCTACATCGCCGCCACGGGCGAGGCGCCGTTCCACGGCTTCGTTGGCGTCCCGATCATTCGCCGGCGCAAGGTGCTGGGCGTGCTGGCGGCGCAGCAGCGCGAGCAGCGCAAGTACACCGCCGACGAGGAGTCGTTCCTGGTGACGCTGGCCGCGCAACTGGCCGGTTGCATCAACCAGGCGGAAATCCGCCAAGCGCTGGACCGGCTGAATGGCGATGCGCTGGCAAACACCTTGTTCCTGGAAGGCGTGGCCAGTGCTCGCGGTCTGGCGATCGGCGAGGCGGTGGTGGTGTTTCCGGCCGCCGCTTTGGAGCGGGTCCCGGACAAGGACATCGACGATCCAGAGGCCGAAGCCTCGCGGTTCCGGCAGGCGGTGGCGGCGGAACTGGCCGAGTTGCAGCGGCTCAGCGAGCGGATGCGTCTCTTGTTGTCGGCTGGCGACCGGGCGTTGTTCGACGCCTACGCCCTACTGCTGGGCAGCGACAGCCTAGTGAACGGCACCCTGGAGCGGATTTACGCCGGCAACTGGGCGCCCGGCGCGCTGCGCGCCACGGTGCTGGAATACGCCAATATCTTCACTGAGATGGACGATCCCTACCTGCGCGAGCGCGCCGCCGACATCCTCGATCTCGGTCAGCGTCTGCTCAACCGCTTGCAGGAAGCGCAGTCGGTCAACCGCCAGTACCCCGATCACACGATTCTGATGGGCGAGGAGATCAGCGTCTCTCAACTGCTGGACGTGCCCACCGAGAAGCTCAAGGGCCTGGTGTCGGTGCGCGGCACCGGCGCCTCTCACGTCGCCCTGCTGGCGCGCGGCCTGGGGGCGCCGGCGGTGTTCGGGGTCAGCAACCTACCGCCAGGCCGGCTGAACGGGCGCGAAGTGGTGGTGGATGGCTACACCGTGCGGGTGTGCATCCAACCCAGCCCGGCGCTGCGCCAGGAATACCTGAAGCTGATCGCCGACGAGGCCGAACTGTCGCGCGATTTGCAGCACCTGCGCGATTTGCCGGCGGAAACCCCGGACGGTCATCGGCTGGAATTACACGCCAACTCCGGGCTGTTCGCCGACATCGCCGCCGCCCGCGACAGCGGCGTGCAGGGCGTCGGGCTGTATCGATCGGAGTTGCATTTCTTTCTGCGCGACCGCTTTCCCGGCGAGGAGGAGCAAACCACGCTGTACACGCGGGTGCTGCGGATGATGGAGCCACATCCGGTGGTGTTGCGCACCCTGGACATCGGTGGCGACAAGCCCTTGCCGTATTTCCCGATCGAGGAACAGAACCCGTTTCTGGGCTGGCGCGGTATCCGCATCAGCTTGGATCAGCCCGACCTGTTCAAGACCCAGTTGCGAGCGATGCTGCGCGCGGGAACCGCCCATCCGAATCTGTCGATCCTGTTGCCGATGATCGGCAGCATCGGCGAATTGAGCGAGGCGCTGGATCTGTTGCGCGAGGCCCAGGCGGAACTGGCGGAGGACGGCGTGACGGTCAGGGCGCCGCGAGTGGGGATCATGGTGGAGGTGCCGTCGGCGGTCTACCAGATCGACAAACTGATCCGCATGGTGGATTTCGCCTCCATCGGCAGCAACGATCTGACGCAATATCTCCTGGCGGTGGATCGCAATAACGACCGGGTGGCCAAGCTGTATGATTCCCTGCACCCCGTGGTGCTGGCGGCGACCCGCCATGTGGTCGAGCAGGTGCGGGCCGCGGGTCGGCCGATCGGCGTCTGCGGCGAGATGGCCGGCGATCCAGCGGGCGCCCTGCTGCTGATGGCGATGGGGGTGGACAGCCTAAGCATGAACCTCGGTAGCTTACTCAAGATCAAGTGGCTGATCCGCAGCGTCCCCTACTGCGAGGCTCGGACGCTCTTGGCTGAAGTGGCGGATTGCGACCGCGCCGCCGCGATCCGCGACCGCGCCAACGCCTTTCTGGAACAGCATGGCCTGAGTGGGTTGTTGCGGGTGGGGAAGTAGCAAGCACAAGAGTTGTCGCCGGGTTCAGGGCTTCCGCCGCCGTCAGGCGCGTGTACTGCACCACCGTGCGAAAGGTCGGTCCTGTTGGCTCTGCGTCTCCGCCAACGCCCACAGCGCCTGCGCCACGTCCGGGTGCTGGTCTTCCCACCGCCGGTTCCCGCCAAAGGCGGCTTGGGCGCCTACGCAGATGATTCCCGTGCGCCGCTCGTGCAAGCCCAGTTGCACCGTCTCGCGACCCCAGCCAAACACCCGTTCTGCGTGGCGGGCACCTTATACGAAGCCTCAAGCACCATCCAAATAGAACCACTGCCCGCCCTCCCGCACGAACCGGCTGGTCTCGTGGAGTCGATGCGCCTTGCCGCCAACCTTATAGCGCGCCACAAATTCGACCACGCCCCGCGCATCGTCGGGACCGCCGGCCTCCGTGCGGAGGATCTTCAAGCCCAGCCAACGGACGGTCCCCGCATCGTTCAAATCGAGCGCTCCGGGCCGGGTGGATTCGTGCCAGGTGCGCAGCAGATAATCCTTTCGAGCGAGAACGTATCCCGAATAACGAGAGCGCATCAGGGCTTCGGCCGTGGCCGGTCGTTGTGCGTGATCGAGGTATGGCCCGCAGCAAGCGGCGTAAGCTTTGCCCAAATCGCAGGGACAGGCGCTACCGGCGTTCATGCTGGCAATCTTCTGAGCACCGCCCGCGCGGGAGCGCCTTCGGCGCCGGCCAGCTTGAGCGGCAGGCAAATCAGTTCGTAGCTTCCCGGCGTGACTTCGGCCAGATTCAAGCCTTCCACGATCACGACGCCGGCTTGCAGCAGGGCGATGTGGGTTTGCGGATCGCCACGGAAAATCTGAACCGACAGGTAATCGACGCCGATCAACCGAATGCCCCGCGCCACGACCCAGCGGGCGGCATCGACGGTCAGGGCCACGAAGTCGGTGCGGAATTCGCGGTCCCGCCGTTGCCAGCCCTTGGAGTTGCGGGTGCGCAGCAACAGGCGCCGGGTATCGAACGGCAGGTTCAGCGCCTCCAGATCGTCGGCGGTGACGGCGTCCGGATCGGGCAGCGCGGCCACGACCGCCGGACCGATCAGCGCATCCAACGACAGATGGGTTACATCGGCTCCATCGGCCAGAAAATGCAGAGGCGCATCGACATGCGTGCCGATATGGACGCCACAAATCAACGTGCTGTCGTTGACGGCATCGCCCCGCCTCATATCGCGGCGGCGGTTTAATTCGGTGAGAGCGCTGCCAGGCCAGCGGGGTAGGTCCGGGGAGATCGCGAGCGAGATATCCAGGAAATCGGCCACGGCTACTCCTAATGCTCTCCTCGCCCTTTGGGAGAGGGGTTGGGGGTGAGAGCTTTTATCGCAGGATGAGTTATAACAGCGATCATTCGCGTTCCCCCGACGACCCCATGGGTCGGCGAGCCTGTTTCTTCTCCCCGACTCGCCGCTTGTCGTCCATCCGCCGTTGCTTGGCGGCCCGCGAAGGTTTGGTCTTGATTCGCGGCTTGGGTGCTTCCGCCGCTTTCTGGATCAGGGCGACCAACCGATCGATCGCATCCTGTCGGTTGCGTTCCTGGCTGCGGAAGCGTCGGGCGGTGATGAGCAATTCCCCTTCCTGAGTCACGCGACTCCCGGCCAAAGCCAGCAACCGTGCTCGTACCGCTTCCGGCAGCGAAGGCGACCGCGCGACATCGAAGCGCAGTTCCGCCGCCGTCGCTACCTTATTGACGTTCTGGCCGCCGGGGCCGGACGCCAGCTTGAACTGAAACTGGAGTTCGTCTTCGCGGATGCCGATAGCGGGCGTTACGTCGATCATGGCGGCGGACCTATCCCGCAATCCCTTCCAGCAACCGCTCTACTTCCCCTGCCCGCGTCTCGGCGTCGGGCAGGTCCTTGATGAAGCGCAGCTTGTCCTTGCCGTCCAGCTTGTAAAGCTGGTGCTGCTGCTGGATCAGCCGCACCAGTCTGGCGGCATCCACCTTCGGTTCCGGCCCGAACACGATCCGCCCGCCCTTCGGCCCAGCCTCGATCTTTTTCACCCCGACGGGCATGGCCCGTAGCTTCAGCCCGGTCACCCGAAACAGATTTTTAACGGGTTCCGGCAACAAGCCGAAGCGGTCAATCATCTCCACCTGCAAGTCCCGCAACTCCCCATCATCGCGGGCGCTGGCGATGCGCTTGTACAGGATCAGCCGGCTGTGAACATCGGGCAGATAATCATTCGGAATCAGCGCCGGACTTTGCAGATCAATTTCGGGACCGTGATCCAGCGGCCGGTCCAGTTCCGGGATTTTCCCGGTCTTCAGCGCCCGCACCGCGCGCTCCAGCAGATCCATATATAAGGTAAAGCCGACCTCGTGAATTTGGCCGCTCTGCGCCTCGCCCAGCAACTCGCCCGCGCCGCGAATCTCCAGGTCGTGGCTGGCCAGCAGGAAACCCGCGCCCAGGTCCTCCAATGATTCGATCGCCTCGATCCGCTTGACCGCGTCCGCCGTCATCGCCTTGCGCGGTGGGACGATGAGATAGGCGTAGGCCCGGTGGTGCGAGCGCCCGACCCGTCCCCGTAACTGATGCAACTGCGCCAGTCCCAGCTTGTCGGCCCGATTGATGAGGATGGTGTTGGCGCTGGGCACGTCGATGCCCGATTCGATGATGGTGGTGCAAATCAGCAGGTTGCAGCGGCGGTGATAGAAATCCAGCATCGTCTGTTCCAGATCGCGCTCGCGCATCTGGCCGTGGGCCACCGCGATCCGTGCGCCCGGCGCCAGTTCCGCCACCTGCGCCGCCATGCGCTGGATGGTTTCCACCTCGTTGTGCAGGAAATAAATCTGCCCGCCGCGCTTCAATTCGCGCTGGCAGGCTTCCTGGATCGTCGCCTTGTTCCACTCGCCGACGAAGGTTTTGACCGCCAGTCGTCCCGCCGGCGGGGTGGCGATGATCGAGAGATCGCGCAGCCCGGCCATCGCCAGGTTCAGGGTGCGGGGAATCGGCGTGGCGGTCAGGGTCAGCACGTCCACCTCGGTGCGCAACGCTTTCAGCCGTTCCTTGTGCCGCACTCCGAAGCGGTGCTCCTCGTCCACCACCACCAGGCCCAACTGCTTGAACTTCACGCTGTCCTGCAACAACTTGTGCGTGCCGATCAAAATGTCCACCCGCCCGTCGGCCAGCGCCTGGAGCGTCTCCACCTGCTGTTTGGCCGAACGAAACCGCGACAGTAGTTCGATCCGCACCGGCCAGTCGGCGAAGCGGTCGAGAAAATTCTGATAATGCTGCTGGGCCAGCAGGGTGGTCGGGGTCAGCACCGCCACCTGCCGCTCGTCCTGCACCGCCACGAACGCGGCGCGCATCGCCACCTCGGTCTTGCCGAAGCCGACATCGCCGCACACCACCCGGTCCATCGGCTTGCCGGAACGCAGGTCGGCGATCACCGCGTCGATTGCGGCCCGCTGGTCGGCGGTTTCCTCGAACGGAAAGGTGGCGGCGAATGCGGCATAGTCCGCCTCGCTCAAGCCGAAAGCGTGACCGGGCCGGACCGCACGGCGGGCGTACACATCCAGCAGTTCCGCCGCTGCGTCGCTGGCCTGCTCTGCGGCCTTGCGCCGAACTCGCTCCCACTGGCCGCTGCCGAGCTTGTGCCAAGGCGCCGCTTCCGGCGAAGCGCCGGTGTAGCGGCTAAGCAGGTGCAAGGACGCCACGGGGACATACAGCCGGTCGCCGCCGGCATATTCCACCACCACGAATTCGCCATCGATGCTGGCGATCTCCAACCGCTCCAGCCCGGCGTAGCGGCCAATCCCATGTTCCTCGTGAACGATCGGCGCGCCCAAGCTGAGATCGGTGAGGTTGCGGACGATGGCGTCAGGGTCGCGGCTGGGCGCGCGCCGGCGAACCTGTCGCGCCCGCTCGCCGTACAACTGCGGCTCGGCGATGATCGCCAGCGGCGGTTCGGTCAGCAACAGGCCCTGCTCCAGCGGCGCGACCGTCAGCGCCAGCCGCGCGTCCTCCCGCGCCAGAAATTCCGCCCAGTTCTCGCACACCACCGGCCGCAGGCCGTAGCCGCGCAGCGTCTCCAGCAACACCTCGCGCCGCCCGGCCGATTCGGCGGCAATCAGCGCCCGCCCCGGAAATGCCGCCAGAAATTGCTCCAGCGCGGCGGCGGGCCGATCGGCGCGCGGTTGCAATGGCAGCGCCGGCGGCGGCGCGGTCGGGTAATTGATCAGGGAAGGCGCAGGCTCCCTCCCCCCCGGCAGGGGAGAGCTGAGGTGGGGGAGCTGAGCCGTGGTTAATTCGACCCGCGGATAGCGCGCCCGCGCCCGTTCCACCTGGGCTGCTTCCAGAAACAGCAGCGGCGGCGGTAACAGGGGCCGCTCCGCGTCGTGCCGGCGCTGCTCGTAGCGATCCATGATTTGTTCCTGGAACGCCGCCATTGCCCCGTCCACGCCCTCCAGCCGGATTGCCAGCGTACTTTCGGGCAAATGATCGAACAGGGTCGCGGCCTGCTCGAAGAACAGCGGCAGGTAATACTCGATCCCGCCGGGCGCGTGGCCGGCGCTGACCTCGCGATAGATCGGACTACGCTGGGGATCGCCCTCGAACTGGCGACGCCACCCCTGGCGGAAGCGGGTGATGCTCTCCTTGTCCAGCGCAAACTCGCGCGCCGGCAGCAGTTCGATACGCTCGACTTTGGCGACGGAGAGTTGCGTGTCCGGGTCAAAGTCTCGGATGCTCTCCACCTCGTCGTCGAACAATTCGATCCGGTAGGGCCGTTCGGCGCCCATCGGAAACAGGTCAAGAATGGAGCCGCGCACCGCGAATTCGCCGCGTTCGACCACCTGCGAGACGCAGGCATAGCCCGCCGCTTCCAGCCGCTGGCGGAAGCGCTCCAACTCCAGCCGCTCGCCGACCGTCAGCAGCAGCGCGTAGCGGTCCAGATAGTCGCGCGGCGCCAGCCGCTGCATCAGGGTCGCCACCGGCGCCACCAGCACCCCGCGCCGCCGCTGGGGCAGCCGGTACAGGGCCGCCAGCCGTTGCGACACCAGATCCTGATGCGGCGAAAATCCGTCGTAAGGCAGCGTCTCCCAGTCGGGGAACGCCAGAATTTCCAGATCCGGCCCGCCGAACACCCGCAGTTCGGTTTCCAGCCGGGTAGCGGTCTGACTGTCCGGCGCGACCGCCAGCACCAGGCCGCGAAAACGGGCGGCAGCGGCGGCAATCAACAGGGCGGGACTGGCGCCGTGCAATTGGCCCCAACGCATGGGTTGACGGGTGTCGGGCGGCAGAACCGGTTGCGGGATATGGGGCAAGGCAGACGTTGTAACCAGCGCGGACATGGATGGCGACGAATCCGGGTTACGGCACATGCCGCTCATTGTCCCATAGCGGCAGCCTGGATTGAACGGAACGGAATCCGCGTTCTCCACCGCCCAAGCGCAATAAAAAAGCCCGGCGCTGGCCGGGCTTTCGAAATTCTGGCGGGGTTAATCGATCGGGCGAATGTTGGTTGCCTGCTTGCCCTTGGGGCCAGTCGCCACATCGAAGGAAACTTTCTGGTTTTCCCTGAGCGTCTTGAATCCCCGCGCCTGAATCGCGGAAAAATGCGCGAACAGATCATCGCCACCATCGTCGGGCGAGATAAAACCAAAACCCTTCGATTCGTTAAACCATTTTACGGTACCAGTGGACATGCTAGATTCCTGAAAACTGAAGAACATTGAACAGTTGGGCGATCACCCAAACAAGCCGCACGAAAATCAAAGCAGGGAACATGACGAACGGGATTGCCGACTGGGGGGAGTTGCAACGAACGAGCAAATTCGCTTGCTTGAAAATCATGCGGCGTCACTATAGGTGAAGAACCGGGATGAAGCAAGTTGATTCTTTGGCAACCCGTCGGCTATCCCAACTGGAACTCAAGCGGCGGCGAAAGCCAACGAAACCGCGTTGGGGCCGAGGTGGACGCCGCCGGTGGCGCTCATGACCGAGACCATGACCTCGATGCCCCACTGCCGGACGTGGCGCTCAAACTCGATGAAGGCGTGCTTCCGCTGGAGCCCTTGCGGATCGCCAGCGTAACTAAGCACGACCAGCGGACTGCGCAGGCCCTGATCGATTTCCAGCTTGGCCCGCTCGAGCAGGCCGGCCAGGGCGTGCTCGAAACCGCGCGCTTTGAGCACCAGTTCGGTCCCGCCTTCCACGAACCGGGCGACCGGTTTGACGCCAAGCAGCGAACCGAGATGGTAGCTTAGAAACCCGATGCGGTTCCCGCCCTTCCCGCCGGCCTGATGGCGGATGTGGGACAGATTATCGAGCAGAGCGTAACAGCGGATGTAGCGCCGGAACGCCTCCGCCTGCCGGCGCAGTTCGCCAAAGGGCAAATCCGGGTTTTGCAACAATCGGATCACCTCGTGCGCCAGCACCGCCTGACCGGCGAAGACCGTCCGGCTATCGAGCACGTTGAGTTGGAACGGGGTGTTCAGGCCGGCCCGCTGACGCCGTTCGCGGTAGCCGCGCACGACGGCGAACGACGCTTCGGTCGCGTTCTGGAACAACTGGCTGTGGGTTTGCGAGATCGTCAGCAGGATCGCCCGATCGTGGTCGATGACCAAGCGATTCAAAAACAACTCGGCGATGGCGTTGGCCGAACAGGGATCGATCATCGCCTCCCAATTTCGCGACTGGACGGCGTGACGATGATGAAAGGCCAGAGTGAGATTGACATCGCGGGCATCGGTCAAGATCTGGTCGCCCAGGATCAGCTTGTTCGGCAAAAGATACAGTCGATGCTGGTGAATATAGGCGGCTGGCAGATCGCAGGCCGAATCAATCACCACCGCCGTTTTCATCGCCGCAGCGCTCAACCGGCATCGACAAAGGGGCCGCTGTAAATCGCGTCGAACCGGCAGCCATACCCGAACCATCCACTTTGCCGCGCGGGATCGAGGCGCACGATGGTCGCAGTCACCTCCATTTCGGTATCCCCCAGTTCCTCGGCGCTGATGCGCAGATACAGCGTGGTTCCGACCGGCAGTTCATCCTCGGTCCACAATAAAACGCCACCCGCGCTGATGTTGCCCAACCAGCCATCGCGCGCTGTCTCGCCGTCGGCAATCCGGTACTGGACCGCCGCGTTGACCTCGGTTCGGGCGAACCGCCGCTTTTCCGCGCCATCGGGCATGGTCACGCTCCGGGAAGGAAAACGGATCTCGAGTGGGGATGGGGCGACGTCATGCTATCGCACCCCCGCGAAGTGGGCTAAACTGGAACTAGGCTAAGCCATTGGAATTATCGCACCCGCCAGCCGGTGTGCCAAGGTGCAAATGGCGCGCAATCGTCTCCATGATCCTCTTGCGCGAGGAGGACTCGCTCCATGCAACCTCAGGATCCGTTGAACCAGATCGAGAAGTACCAATCCTTTATCCAAGGCGCACTCGTCTTTCGGGAGGGCGAGCCGGGTGACCATCTCTATATCGTGGCCGAAGGCCAAGTGGATATCGTAGCGGGCGGCCAAGTTCTGGAAACGGTGGAAGCCGGCGGCATTGTGGGCGAACTGGCGCTGATCGACGACAAACCGCGCAGCGCACGGGCGGTCGCCCACACGGATTGCGTGCTTGCCCCGATTACCCGGCAGCATTTTCTGACGCTCGTGCAGCGCACGCCACTGTTCGCCCTGCAAGTGATGCGGGTTATGGCCGAGCGGCTGCGCCGCGCCAATACCCGTTCCCGCGTCTAGCGCCGCGCCCGGTGCCGTCGCCTCCTCCGAATCGCGCCGCCATGCGGCGGCACCAGATTGGCGTCGCTCGCCGCCCCGCGAGTTTCAGGCTGGATCGCGCCAGCGGGCTGGCGGTAGCGCGCCGCTCCCCTTCCTGGAAACGCTCATGATCGAAGCCGCCTCCCTCGCCGACCCCCATGTTTCGAGCGCACCGGGCGATGCACTGCTCGACGATTACCCGGTCCCTGCATCCGGCTACGACGAGATGTGCGCCGCGCCCGGCGTGTTGCGGCCTCATTGGCGCGACTTGGCGCGGTTCCTGGGGGAAACCGGCGGTGAGGAACTGGAGCGTCGCCACACCGAGGTCCAACGTCTGTTGCAGGCGGACGGCGTCACCTACAACAGCTACGGCGATCCGCACGGCGCGCCGTGGCGCTGGCGGGTGGACCCCGTTCCCCTGTTGATGACCGGCGAGGAATGGAGCGTGCTGGCGGCGGGAATGGAGCAGCGTTCGCGCCTGCTGAACGCTCTGCTGGCCGATCTGTATGACCAGCGGCTGGCGCTCCGTCAGGGCTGGCTACCGCCGGAGCTGATCTACGCCTATCCCGGTTTTCTCCATCCCTGCCATCGGGCCCTGCCGGCGGGTAGCCGCTGGCTGATCTTCCATGGAATCGACCTCGCCCGCGGCCCGGATGGCGCGTTCCGGGTCTATGGCGACCGCGCTCAGTCGCCGTCCGGCGCGGGCTACACTCTGGAAAACCGGATCATTCTGGCGCGGGCGCTGCCAATGCTCTATCGCGACGCGCCCCTGCGCCGGCTGGCCAGTTTCCTGGAGACCGAGCGCGCCACCCTGGCCAAACTGGCGCGCCATCATCCCGAAAATCCTCATATGGTGTTGTTGACCCCCGGTCCGAACAGCCCGGTCTATTTCGAGCACGCCTATCTGGCCAACTACCTGTCGCTCAGTCTGGTCGAAGGCGAGGATCTGGTGGTGCGGGATGGCCGGGTCTGGCTGAAAACCCTGGGCGGCTTGCGGCCGGTGGACGTCATCCTGCGGCGGGTGGCGGACGCCTACTGCGATCCGCTGGAACTGCGCGGCGACTCCCTGCTGGGCGTTCCCGGCTTGTTGCAGGCGGCGCGCGGCGGCCACGTCGCTCTCGCCAACGCCCTGGGCAGCGGCTTCATCGAAAATCCCGGGTTGGCCGCTTTCCTGCCGCCGCTGTGCCGGCAACTGCTGGGCGAGGATCTCAAACTGCCATCGCTACCGACTTGGTGGTGTGGCCATCCCGGCGACCGCAGCTATGTTCTGGCGAATCTGGAACGGCTGGTGATTCGTTCGATCCTGCCCAATCAGCCCCACTGGGACGGTTCCCGGCTCGACGCGGCGGCCCGCGCGCAACTGGCGGATCGCATCCAGGCCGCCCCGCATCTCTATGTCGGCCAGGAAACGCTGCCGCTGTCCACCGCTCCGGTGCTGGAGGACGGCCAACTGACGCCGCGGCCGGTGATGCTGCGCGGTTTCACGGTCGCCGACGGCGACGGCTACCGGGCGATGCCGGGCGGCTTGGCGCGGGTGTCCTCGGGGCTGGATACCCTGCAAGCCGCGATGCAACAGGGCGGCATCAGCAAGGACTGGTGGGTGCTGGCGCCGACGCCGCAGAAGCACGTCAGCCTGCTGCGCCAGAGTTACGGCCCCATCTTCGTCACCCGCGACGGCAGCGACCTGCCCAGCCGGGTGGCCGATAACCTGTACTGGCTGGGGCGCTACAGCGAACGGTTGGACGGCACCGCCCGTCTGTTGCGGGAAGCGTTCGGACGGCTGCTGGAATGGGAGCAGGACAACACCGACGAGCGCTGCCTGGACGATCTGCTCGACGCCCTGGACATCCCGGTGCCGCCGGTGGCCGAATCGCCGCGCGCCCGCTTCTTCAGCCTGCGCCAGGCCCTGCTCGCCCTGATCGTGGACGCGGATCATGCCGACGGCCTGCGGATCATCCTGGACGGGATGCTGCGTACCGGGCGCGCAGTGCGCAACCATCTGGGCGATGATAGCTGGCGCCTGCTCAACCGCCTGCAACAGCAAATTCAGGAGCCGCCGGAGGGCTTGGGCGCCCGGCAGGCGCGCGAGTTGCTGGAGGAGGATTTGATGCTGATCGCCGGGTTCTGCGGCCTGAACAACGAAACCATGCCGCACCATCAGGGCTGGCTGTTCCTCGACATCGGCCGCTATCTGGAGCGGGTGCTGCGCACCCTGGACCTGTTCCATCTGGCCTTCATCACCGCCCGCAATCCCGGCGTGCCGCTATGGGAAGTGGTGTTAACCATCACCGACAACCTGACCGCCTACCGCCGCCGCTACCGTTCCGCGTTGCACCCGACCGCCATCATCGATCTGCTGCTGTTCGACGAGGATAACCCGCGCTCGGTCGGCTATCAGTTGCGGCGGCTGCAACGGAATATCGGCCGCTTGCAACAGCCCGATCACTCACCTTATCGCAGTGCCGAGGAACGACTGATTCTGGAAGCCCTCGCCACCCTGCAACTGGCCGACATCGCGGCGCTGGCCACGCTATCCCAGGACAGCACCCGCTCCAGCACCGAACTGTCTCGCCTGCTGGAAGCCGTCGAGAAACCGCTGCTGGGTCTGTCCGACGCCCTCACCCACAGCCACTTCAGTCATGCCGAAGTTCCCCGGCAACTCATCGCGATGCGGCCATGATGCCGAAGCCCGATCTGCGGGAGCCGGCCTGCAGGCGATAACCCGTTGAATCGCCAGCGAGCCGGCTCCTACGAAAAACCAATATCCAGCGAGAAACGGCATGAGGTACACCATCACCCATCGCACCCTGTACCAGTACAGCAGCGGCGTGGCGCTGTGCCACAACGAAGCGCGGCTGTTGCCGAGAGAAACGCCCTGGCAGTTGTGCCGGCCCAGCCAGACCCGGATTAAGCCGCGGCCGGCGTTGTCGGTCGAGCGGCGGGATTTTTTCGGCAACCGGATACTGTACTTCGCCATTCAGGACGTCCATTGGCGGCTGGAAGTGACGGTCGCCACCGAGGTGCGAGTGTTGGACGAGCGACCGTTTGACGAATCCAGTCTGTCGCCACCCTGGGAGCATGCCTGCCAGATGTTGCGGGAAGACCCGGACCCGGAGATCATCGAAGCCCGGCTGTTCGGGCTGGATTCGCCGTTCGTGGTGGTTCGGCCGACGTTCCGGGACTACGCCGAACCCAGCTTTCCGCCGGGGCGGCCGCTGCTGGAAGCCGTGGCGGACTTGAACCAGCGGATTTACCGGGAATTCAAATACGACCCACACTTCACCACGGTGGCCACCCCGCTCGATGAGGTATTGCGCGAGCGGCGCGGTGTGTGTCAGGACTTCGCCCATCTGGCCATCGCCTGCCTGCGGGCGTTGGGGCTGGCGGCCCGCTACGTCAGCGGCTACCTGGAAACTCTGCCGCCGCCGGGCCAGCCGCGGTTGGTCGGCGCCGACGCCTCGCACGCCTGGCTGGCGGTCTACGTGCCCGGCGCCGGCTGGGCCGAATTCGACCCGACCAACAATTGCATGCCCAAGGAAAAACACGTCACCCTGGCTTGGGGTCGGGACTACGGCGATGTCGCCCCGTTGCGAGGGGTAATGACCGGCGGTGGCTCCCACTCGCTCAAGGTGGCGGTGGATGTCGAGCCCAGTCCGGAGCCTGTCAAACTCAAACCTTCCTAAATTCGCACCGCCAGCACGTCGCAGGGCGCGCCGTGCAACACGGCGTTGGCGGTCGAACCCAAGAGCAACGCCAACCCGTGGCGGCCGTGGCTGCCGACCACGATCAGATCCGCACCGTGATCCCGGGCCGCGCCGAGAATGCCTTCCTTGGTGGATGGCGCGTTGACCACCCACTTCTCGGCATCCTCCGCGCCCAGCCGCTGCGCCAATTCCCCGAGCAGCTCCCGCGCCTCCCGCAGCAAGGCTTCGTCGGGCAGTTCCGGCAGGACTGGCAGCAATTCGTAGCCGCCGCCCAGGCTGATGTTGATGTCCTCAACCACGTGAATGAGGCTCAAGCGCGCCCCGCAGCGCCGGGCGATCTCCCGGGCGCGTTCTCCCACCCGCAGCGCGTCATCGGAAAAATCAGCCGCGAACAGAATATGTTGATACGTCATGTCATGTTCTCCCGTCGATCGAACTTGCGGCGCTGGGCTGTCCGCCATCGGTCATTGCGCCGCTTCCAGTAGCGTTTGCAAAAACTCGCGGGTTTCCCGGCGGGCTGGATCGTCCGGAGGCAAGCGTTGTTGCGCCTCGCGCAGAGCACCGACGCCCAGTCTGACTTGCACTAGGCCGAGATTGTGCAGGGTTCGGGCCTCGTCGCGGCGGCGCAGCGCCTCCCGGTAAGCGCGTTCCGCCGCATCCAGCCGCCCCTGCTCGGCGTACAGATTGCCGAGTTGAAACCAGGGTCCGGCGTCGTTCGGTTGCAGCCGGGTCCATTGCAAATAATAACCCTCCGCCACGTCCCAGCGCCCCGTTTCATAGGCCTGCCGGGCGCGTTCCTCGACAAACGCTGAATTGGGCGGCTTGGCGGTGGCGAACGTCGGCGGCGTGGCCGTCGGACCGGCGTCCTCGATCCGCGGGCGCGCGGCGGTCGTGGCCGTCACGCCAAAACCGCTTTCCAGCGTGGCGCAGCCGGCCAGCATGGCGGAATAGAGAAGGGCTAAACACATCCGGGGCATGCGACCCTTCTCCGATGGGAAACTCTATGCACCTTGATTCGCTTGGTTTTGGGGATCAAGGAACCGGACTGTTTTATGCGAACTTTCATGGGTCGCCCGGTCGCCGCCAGCAGCCCGGCTATCTCAACTTTACCGTATCCGCGAATTGCCGCCCTGGCCTGAGGGTTGATTGGGCCGCCCGACTTTATAGCCCGCCGCTTTTACCTTCATTCAAACGCTGAAGCTTTCCCCGCAGCCGCACAGTTCCTTGGCGTTGGGGTTGCGGAAGCGGAAGCCTTCGTTAAGTCCCTGTTTGGCGTAGTCCACTTCCATACCGTCTAGGTGGGGCAGGTTTTTGACGCTGACCACGACCTTGACGCCCTGCGATTCGAACACCTCGTCGTCGGGAGCAATCGTGTCGGCCAGCCCAACGGTGTACATGTAGCCGGAACAGCCGGTGTTGCGCACGCCCAGCCGCAGGCCATGCGCTTGGCTTTTTTGGGCCAGAAAGGCGCGGGCGCGGGCGGCGGCGGTTTCGGTGAGGGTGATCGTCATGGCGGTTTCTCCTGATATAAAGCGTTTAGGGATGATCGGATTGGATAGCGGCGGGCGGAGTTGGTTGCGCGGCGCAAGCGCGCAGCGCCATCTTGAGCGCGGTTTCGGCCAGCACGGCGCAATACAGCTTCTCCGGCGGTAAGCCGAGTGTTTCGACCAGTTCGTGATGCCGGAAGCGCGCGGCTTGCGCCAGCGTTCGACCCTGGAGCCATTCGGCCAGTAGCGAGCCGCAGGCGATGAGCCAGCCGCAACCGTAGGCTTTGAACCGGGCGGCGGTGATCGAGCCGGCCGCATCGATCCGCAGGTGCAGTTGCAGGATGGCGCCGCTGACCGGTTCGCCCACCCGGGCCGTCGCCACGTCGGGGGCATCCGCATCCAGCGCGCCGACGTGGCGCGAGTGGTCGAAATGGGCGCGCGCCACCGCGCTCAGGGCTTGCATGGTCGGAGCTACATCGAAGCGCCGGCGTTCCGGCCAGCCTCGGCCGCGTCCGGAGCGCCGGACACGGACCAGCCTTCCTGGCTGGTGGCCGAATGCAGCGCGCAGCCGTTCAGCTCGGGCAGGCATGGTTCGCCCGGCTCGATGCCAGCGGCGCGCAGCGTCTGGCAAAGCTGACGGACGGTGCGGTCCAGAGCGTGGATGTGATCGAGCATCTGGTTGATGGCGTGGGCCTCGGGATCGGGCAGGTCGGGAGTAGCGCCGTAGGCGTCGAAACCGAGCTTGCGGGCGATCTCGCGGCGCACGTCGTCGGTTGTGCCGCCGGCCTCGACAACCCGGCCCGGCACGCCGACCACCGTGGCGCGGGCGGGCACTTCCTTGATCACCACCGAGTTGGAGCCGATGCGGGCATGATCGCCGACCTTGAACGGCCCGAGCACCTTCGCGCCGGCGCCGATCACCACGTTGTTGCCCAGGGTGGGGTGGCGCTTGCCCTTGCTCCAACTGGTGCCGCCCAGGGTGACGCCCTGATAGAGGGTGCAGTCGTCGCCGATCTCGGCGGTTTCGCCGATGACCACGCCCATGCCGTGATCGATGAAAAAGCGCCGGCCGATCCTGGCGCCCGGATGAATCTCGATCCCAGTCAGCCAGCGGGCGATGGCCGACAGGAAGCGCGCCAACCACTTCAGGCCCAGGTTCCACAGGGCATGATTGAGCCGATGGAACAGCACGGCGTGGATGCCAGGATAGGCGGTGAGAACCTCGAAGACATTGCGCGCTGCTGGATCGCGGTCGAATACCGAGTAAATGTCTTCCCGCAGACGTTGCCAAAACGCCATGATGAATGTATCCAGAAGGTTGCTGGTGGAGAGAACCCACCGCGCGCGGCGGCAGGGGCAAGAATTATAGCAATCCGCCGGACCGGGCATCGCGCTGGTTTGCGGGTTGCCCGCCCGGCGCGGGGTGCGATGAGCGCAAGGGCGTTGGGAACGGTTTGAGAACCGGATTGGCTTTAACCGACGCTCGGTCCTAAGATTGGTTGTGTTTTTGGCGCTGTCCGCAGTTCGGGCAAGGTCTCGAAGCCGGCGGCTAAACGATTTCAAAGGGGTGGAGGGTAGCGACCGTGAAGCCATGGATCCATGAAGATATTCTCAAGACTTGGACCGACGCCCAGAAGCGGCTATGGGAAAGTCTCTGTTCGGCCGTACCGTTGCAACCGCCCACGGGCGTCGAGGCTTGGCGGGAAACCTATTTGAAGAACCTGGCGAGCTGGGAAGCGGCGGTCCAGCGGTCGCTGGAGCAGGAAGCCGCCTGGGTAGAGGAGTGGGTGCGGCGCGTCGCCCGGGAGAAGGGTGCGCCCGAGATGATGGCGTCCTGGGTGCGACAGATGGAAGAGGTGTTGCAGCGCTGGATTCAAACCCAGAACCAGTGGTGGAACGATTACTTCGCGGTTCTGCGTCGCGGTGGGTTTGCTCCGCCAACTCCCACCGAACCGCTGGCGGCGGCGGACACGACGGAAACCGTGGCGCCGGAGCCGCCCGTTGTGGTGGAATCGCCGGTCACGGTGGAGCCGCCCCCGATCGCGTCCGCGCCGCCGTCCGCCCCCGAACCGACGCCGGTTGCCGAAGCGCCGGTTGTCGAAGCGCCCGTTGCCCAACCCGCCGCCGTTGTCCCGGAATCGCCCGACGACCTCAAGCTGATCAACGGCATCGGTCCAGCCTTGGAAAAGAAGCTGAATGCTTGCGGCGTGGCCAGTTTTCGGGAGCTGGCCACGCTGAGCGACGCCGATATTCAACGGATCGAAACCGTCATCAAGTTCGTGGGCCGCATCCGCCGCGAAGACTGGATCGGTCAGGCCAAGGCACACTACTTGCTTAAATACGGCGAGCCACTTTAAGTCACCGGGAACAGACCGTTCGATGTCCGCGTACCCCATCGCCGCCGTGTTGGGCGGCCGCATCCCGCCAGGTAGCCGGATCACGGTGCAGGGTTGGGTGCGCACCCGCCGCGATTCCAAGGCTGGCCTGTCCTTCATCGCGGTCCACGACGGCTCGTGCTTCGAACCCTTGCAGGTGATCGCGCCGGTCGAACTGCCGAATTACGCCAGCGAGGTGACGCATTTGACCGCCGGTTGCGCGATCCGCGTCATCGGCGAACTGGTTCCCTCCGCCGGCAAGGGCCAGAGCGTGGAACTGCGGGCCGAGCGGATCGAGGTGGTGGGTGGGGTCGAGGATCCGGAAACCTATCCTGTCGCGCCCAAGCCGCACAGCTTCGAGTATTTGCGGTCGGTGGCGCATCTGCGCCCGCGCACCAACAGCATCGGCGCGGTGGCACGGGTGCGGCATTGCTTGGCCCAAGCCATCCAGCGCTTTTTCCACGACCGGGGCTATTTCTGGATTCACACCCCGATCATCACCGCCAGCGATTGCGAGGGCGCCGGCGCGCTATTCCGGGTCAGCACCCTGGACTTGGTCAACCCGCCGCGCGGCGCCGATGGCGGCATCGATTTCAGCCAGGACTTCTTCGGCCGCGAGACTTTTCTGACGGTCTCCGGCCAACTCAACGTCGAAGCGTACTGTCTGGCGTTGTCGAAGGTCTATACGTTTGGCCCGACGTTTCGCGCCGAAAATTCCAACACCAGCCGCCATCTGGCCGAGTTCTGGATGGTCGAACCGGAAACCGCCTTCGCCGACCTTCACGCCAACGCTGATCTGGCCGAGGCGTTGCTGAAGTTCATCTTCCAGGCGGTGCTGGAGGAACGCGCCGACGACATGGCCTTCTTCGTCCAGCGCATCGATCGAACCTGCGTTCGGCGACTGGAACAGGTGGTGCGATCGCCGTTCGAACGGATGGATTACGACGAGGCGATCCGGATTCTGCAACGAACCGATCGGTCGTTCGAATTTCCGGTGGAGTGGGGCATGGACCTGCAGTCCGAGCACGAGCGCTATCTGGCCGAGGACTATGTGGGTCGGCCGCTGGTGCTGATGAACTATCCGAAAGCGATCAAGAGCTTCTACATGCGGCTGAACGACGACGGCCGCACGGTGGCGGCGATGGACGTGCTGGCGCCGGGCATCGGCGAGATCGTCGGCGGCAGCCAGCGAGAGGAACGGCTGGATGTGCTGGACGCGCGCCTGGATGCGCTGGGCATGAACAAAACGGCTTATAATTGGTATCGGGATCTGCGTCGTTACGGCAGCGTGCCCCATGCCGGGTTCGGGCTGGGGTTTGAGCGCACGGTCAGCTACGTGACCGGCATGGCCAACGTCCGGGATGTGATCCCGTTCCCGCGCACGCCCCGCAGCGCGGATTTCTAGCGGCCCGTTTCACGCCACCCCCGGTTCGCCGTCATGAACACGAATATTACCCAGCCGCCCACGCCTTCCAAAAGTGGCGCTCGCCGGACCAATGCCTTGCCATCAGGCTACCATCTGGACGAGTATCGCATCGACGCCATCCTGGGGGCCGGCGGGTTCGGGGTGACCTACAAGGCCCTGGATACGCACCTCGACGCCTGGGTCGCCATCAAGGAGTACTTTCCGGTCGAATGGTCGTTCCGCGACGCCGACGGGGTGATGGTCTACGCCAATACCCAGGGACTATCCAGCGCCGGCGGCGCGCAGACCTCGGATTACGAATGGGGGCTGGAGCGCTTTCTCGACGAAGCGCGGGTGCTGGCCCGAATCCAGCATCCCTACGTGGTGCGGGTGAAGCGCTACTTTCGCGCCAACGGCACCGCCTACATCGTCATGGAGTACGAGGAAGGCGAACCCCTGAGCACGATTCTGGATGAGAGCGGAACGCTCGGCGAGGATCAGGTGCGCGGTCTGCTGGAAGACGTGCTGCCGGCTTTGCAGGCGGTGCATGAGCAGGGCTATCTGCATCGCGACATCAAGCCGGCCAACCTGTACGTTCGCGCTCGCGATCACCGGGTCATGCTGATCGATTTTGGCGCGGCCCGGGCGGCGATCAGCCGCCACAGCCAAAACGTGACCAGCCTGGTGACGCCGGGGTATTCACCGCCGGAGCAGTACACCACGCGCAACGACCGCTATGGCACCTGGACCGATCTCTACGCCCTCGGCGCCGTGCTCTATCGCTGCGCGATCGGCCATACCCCGGCGGAAGCCGCCGATCGGTTGCTGGACGACCATCTGGTGTCGGCGGTCGAGGCGGGCGCCGGTCGGTACAGCAGCAATCTGTTGCGGGCTATCGACCGGGTGCTGGCGGTGCGGCCGGAAATGCGATTTCGCGACGTGGCCGAGATGCAGGCCGCGCTCGCTGGTTCGCGGGACGAGGACAGCGACGAAACCGTGATCATGGCGCCGGCGATCAAACCCGGCAAGCTCGTTCAGGAACCGGCCGCGCGGCCCGTGACCCGGCATCCGCTGGCGACGTCACCGCTGGTGAAACTGGATACGGGGGGAGGGTGGGCCGAAACGGCTTCACCCGCCGTCGAGAACCCTTGGCCCGCCGAACGGCAGGAAGTGCCGCCCGCGCCGGCGGCGGGCGTTAACCGGCCTCTCCGCCGCGCGCCGGTGGCGATTCTGGCCGGTGGCGTGGTGGTGGTGACGGTGGTGGTGGCTCTGATGGTGGCATGGCTCTGGCCGTCCGCGCCAGCGCCAGAACTGCCATCCCCTCCTAGCCTGGATTCGCGCGGACAACCAACCCGACCCCTCGCCGGTCATCCGCCACCGACGCCAGCGCCCGAAGCGCCCGAATCCGCCGTCGCGCCGCTGCCCACCTTGCCCGCGGAGGCTGGACCCGCCGTTGGAGTCTCGCCCGTGGAGTCGGCCACGCCATCCGCCAGCGCGCCGCCACCCATTGTGGAGACCACCACACGGGAATCCGCGCCCACGGCGGAATCCAGGACATTGGCGCCCGGAGGCGAACCGCCCGCGCCACTGCTGGAACACGAAGGCCAAGTCGTACAACCGGTTCAATTTCAGGAAGAACCGACTATCGTGCAACCGGTTCAATCGCAGGAAGAACCCCCGCCCGAAAAGGCGCCGGAACCAGTCACGACGGGGACCACGGCGCTTTCTCCTCCCGCGCCGGCGCTAGCGCCCAGGGAGGGCAGGCCCCCCCGGCCAGGCGCGACGAC
>WBUJ01000213.1 GCA_008933795.1 Candidatus Contendibacter sp.
CCCTCGGCGGCCTGCTCAAATTTGCCGGGCTTGGCGGCATGAGCGCCGGTAAAGGCGCCGCGCTTGTGGCCGAAAAGTTCCGATTCGAGCAGGGTTTCGACCAGCGCGGCACAATTGACGGCGACGAACGGTCCCCGCCGACCGCTGTAGGTATGCACCAATCGCGCGATCACTTCCTTGCCGGTACCGCTTTCGCCGGTGATCAGCACCCGGGTATCGCTCGGCGCCACCCGGGCCAAGGTCTTGCCGATTTCCAGCAGCGCCCGACTCTCGCCCACCAAGGTCCGCAGCTGCGCGTCATCGGTTTCGGCACCCCCAGCGACGGTCGCCTGGCGGGCGGCCTGGGCGCGGTCGCCCAACCGCTCCAGCTCGGCGGGTTCGAACGGCTTGGGCAGCCAGTCGAAGGCGCCGGCGGCGATGGCCTTGCATGGCGCGTTCGACATCGCGTCCGCCGGTCATGAGGATCACTGGCAGGTGTGGATCGCGTTCGAGCAAGCGGCCGAGCAGCTCGACGCCGTCGCCGTCCGGTAATTGCACGTCCAGCAGGACCACCTCGAAGGTCGTCCCGGCAGTCGCGGCCAGGGCGGCGGCGCAATCGTACACGCCTGTAGCTTGCCAGCCACGGTCCTCGCAATGCGCGCACAGCGCGAGGTTGAGCGCGGCATCGTCATCGACCACCAACAGGCGTGGGGACATTAGCCCTCCTCCAGCGGTTCGACGCCGCCATCGCCGCGGAAGGCGTCGAGGATCGGACAGGGTTCGGCGGACTGGCCGTGGACGCAATGCGCGATCCGTTCGACCAGGACGCGGCGCATGGCCCGCAGATCGGCGATGCGGGCATCCAAATCGGCCACCTTGATTTCGGCCAGGGCGCGCGCCCGATCCCGATCGCGGAGGGCGTCCAGGGCGAGCAACTGGGCGATTTCCTCCAGCGTGAAACCCAGCCGCTGCGCCCGGCGGATAAAGCGCAACCGGTCGCGATCAGCGTCCGTATAGCGGCGAATCGTCCCGTAACGGCGTTCCGGCGTCGCCAGCAAGCCGCGCCGTTGGTAGTAGCGCACGGTCTCGACATGGACACCCGTGGCTTTGGCCAGTTCGCCGACCGTCAACGAAAGCGATTTTTTCATGCTTGACTCCGTACTCGGGTACAGAAGTAAAGATAGGGCATCTAACCTGTATTGACGAGGAGGACACCCGATGAACACCCACGCGCATTCCCGCGAACACGGCCATCGCGCTGCCCATGCCCACCATCACCCTCCCGTTCATCCGGCAAAGCCGGCGGTCGAGACGCCGACCCCTTCGCCAAGGACGATCCACACCTGCCCGATGCACCCGGAAGTGCGTCAGGAAGGGCCGGGCCATTGTCCGATCTGCGGCATGGCGCTGGAGCCTGAGGGAATACCAGCGCCGACGGTCAAGACGGAGTACGTTTGCCCGATGCACCCCGAGATCGTCCAAGACGGGCCGGGCCATTGTCCGATCTGCGGCATGGCCCTGGAACCGCGCACGGTGACTCTCGAAGCAGAGGAAAATCCGGAACTCCAGGACATGACCCGGCGTTTCTGGATCGGCGCTCTGTTGACCGTTCCATTGATGATCATTGCGATGGGCCGACATTTTCCAGGCATGCCCTTCGATGGGCTGGCTTCTTCCCGTGACCTGAACTGGCTGGAGCTGCTCTTCGCCACGCCGGTGGTGCTGTGGGGCGGTTGGCCGTTCTTCGAACGGGGCTGGCAGTCCCTAGTCAACCGCAGCCTCAATATGTTTACCTTGATCGCTCTGGGCGTGGGCGTGGCGTATGGCTACAGCACCGTGGCCGTCTTGTTCCCAACCCTCTTTCCCGCCGCGTTTCGCGACGCTCACGGCGAAGTCGCCGTTTACTTCGAAGCCGCCGCGGTGATCGTGACCCTGGTCTTGCTGGGGCAGGTGCTGGAACTGCGGGCGCGCCAGCGAACCGGCGCCGCCATCAAGGCGTTGCTGGGCCTGGCCCCGAAAACCGCTCGGCGGATCGATGCCGACGGCAACGATGAAGACATACCGTTGGATCGCATCCAGCCCGGTGATCGCCTGCGGGTCCGGCCCGGCGAGAAGATTCCGGTCGACGGCATCGTGCGGGAAGGTCACGGCAGCGTGGACGAGTCCATGGTCACTGGCGAGCCGATCCCGGTGGAGAAAAACCCCGGTGAAAAGGTTATCGGCGCCACGGTGAACGGTACCGGTAGCCTGGTCGTAGAAGCCCAACGGGTAGGCGCCGACACCTTGCTCTCTCAAATCGTGCAGATGGTGGCGCAAGCCCAACGCAGCCGCGCGCCGATTCAGAAGTTGGCCGACCGGGTCGCCGGTTATTTCGTGCCCGCCGTGGTGGCCATCGCCCTGATCACCCTGGTCGTCTGGGCGCTGTTCGGGCCGCCCCCGGCCCTGACCCATGCCATCATCAACGCCGTAGCCGTGCTCATCATCGCCTGTCCCTGCGCGCTGGGGTTGGCGACCCCGATGTCGGTCATGACCGCCACCGGCAAGGGCGCCACGGTCGGGGTGTTATTTAAAAACGCCGAGGCCATCGAACTGATGCGCCAAATCGACACCCTGGTGGTGGATAAAACCGGCACCCTGACCGAGGGTAAGCCCCAGTTGGTGACGACGATGCCCGCGTCGAATCTGGATGAGGCGACTCTGTTACGGTTCGCCGCGACGCTGGAACGGGGCAGCGAGCATCCGCTGGCCGACGCCATCGTCGGCGGCGCGCGGGAACGGGGCATCGCGCTCGGCCAGGCCGAACGCTTCGAGTCGGTGACCGGCCAAGGCGTGATGGGCGAGGTGGATGGTCAGCGGATCGCCTTGGGCAACCGGACGTTGCTGCAAGCCCTGAACGTCGATCCGGGCGCTCTGGAAGATGAGGCGGAACGGCTACGGGCCGATGGCCAGACCGTGATGTTCGTCGCGGTGGATGGTCGGGTCGCGGGCCTGCTGGGTGTCGCCGATCCCATCAAGCCAACGACGCCCGACGCCATCCGGGCGCTCCATGCCGAGGGACTGAACATCGTCATGCTGACTGGCGACAGCGAAACCACGGCTCGAGCCGTAGCGCGAAAACTGGGCCTGGATCAGGTGATCGCCGGCGTGCTGCCGGATCAAAAGGCGTCAAAGATCAAAGCGTTGCAACAAGAAGGCCGATGGGTCGCGATGGCTGGCGACGGCGTCAACGATGCGCCCGCGCTGGCGCAAGCCCAGGTCGGCATCGCGATGGGGACCGGCACCGACGTGGCCATGGAAAGCGCCGGTGTGACCTTGGTCAAGGGTGATTTGAACGGCATCGTCCGCGCCCGGCGCCTGAGCCGCGCCACCCTGCGCAACATCCGCCAGAACCTGTTCTTCGCGTTCGCGTACAACGCGCTCGGAGTACCCATAGCGGCGGGCGTGCTGTATCCCGCCTTCGGCATCCTGCTCTCGCCGATGCTCGCGGCGGCGGCCATGAGCTTCAGTTCGGTGTCGGTGGTCTTCAACGCCTTGCGTTTGCGGTCGGCGGCGATTTGAGCCAAGCCGGCTACGGACATTCGCCCGACAACTGTCGCGCCAGCCGCCGGGCCGCGATCGGCCCGGCGGCGGTCAGGGCGCGGGCCGGCGCTGCCGGGGACTGCGCGTTGGGAACGAGTGCGGTTTCGGCCATGGCGCTACCCTACTCGGGGTTTGTTTAGAGTTGGCGAAAAATCCAACGATCCTACTTAACCTATTGAATAATCGAGTTCTGAATTCTCACATTCCATGAAAAAGAGGTGTTTTTGAGAATGTATTTCGAGAATGGGTTTTGAGAATCGTAACTCCCTGATTTGGCATTAACCATATGAATATTAAAATCATTCTCAAAATGGGACGTTATCGAGAATAGCCGCTGCTACCGAGGATCGTTGGATTTTTCGCCAACTCTAAACAAACCCCTCCAAGGCCGACTGGGTGCAGGAGCGGCTCAAGCAGGGCTACGAGGGCGACGTGGAAAAGCTGTGAGAATCGGCCCAGAAGCAGAACACCGAGGCCGCCGCCGCCCAGCGGCTGGACCTGCTGATCGCCGCCCAGCGCCGCCAGGTGGCGCACACCGCCGGGGAGCAATGGCAACTGCTGCTGGACTACCTGAGCGGGAAGCTCAAACGCTTGCCGGAGAGCTGAGTCGTGAAAGCCATCACCGGTCTGATCGGGCGCGACGCCCTGATCGAAACCGTCGCCCGCGAAGCGCGCAAGGGCCACCACCTCTTGCTGACCGGCCCGGTGGGCATCGGCAAGTCCGCCGTGCTGGACGCCGCGCTGGATCGCCTGTTGCTGCGCCAGCAGCGAACCGTGATCACCATCGGCGATCACCAGCCCAAGGCCCAGTTCGTGGACCTCGCCCGCACGCTGCTGGCGGTGGGCCTGCTCGATCCGCTCACCCTGGAACTGCCCGAGCACTATCAGGATTTACCACCGGAGCTGATCGAGTGGGCGAAAATCAGGCGGCACGTCAACCGCCTCAGCATGCGGGACCTCACGGCGGCGATTATTCCGGCCCTGCACGATCATCACGGCCAGGTCCTGATCGCGGTGGACGACCTGACCCACCTCACCCCGACCCTGGCCGCCTTCTGGCTGGCGGTGTTCGAGGTGGCCCAGGTCATTGGCTGCGCCCGCCAGAAAAAGGCCAACGTCTCCAAACTGTGGTGGAAAATGACCGAGATCGACATCCCGCCGCTGACGCCAGAGGCCACGCGGGAAATCGTTCAAACCTACATCGCCAAACAAGGGATGCTGATCGAAGCGCCCGGCCTGTTCGTGGGCCACGTGGTGAAACAATCCGGCGGCAACCCGCAGGCCATCGCGGACATGCTCGATGACTCCAGCAAAGAGCGGCGGGTGGACAAGCGCAAGATTCGGGGGCTGCGCCACGCGGCGGGCGTGCGCTACCTGGATTTCACCCCGGTGCTGATCGTGGCGCTGGCCGCGGTGGTCGGGGCGCGCTATCTAGCCATCGGCACCGGCGACACCGAGTTGTACATCTTCGCCGGGATGCTGGCGGCGGTGGTCATTTCGATCCGCGTGTTCCTGTTCCGGGGCGCGGGGAAGGCGAATTGACGCCGGC
>WBUJ01000019.1 GCA_008933795.1 Candidatus Contendibacter sp.
GCCCCTGGCACGGGCCGGCGCCGTCCGCGTCCACCACCGCCCGCGACACCACCGCCCGCGGACGCAATCCAGGCGGCCCTCAACCAACCCGCCGTGGCAGGCCCCGTGACGGTCTGTCCGCAAGCCTTGCCAATCGCACCGCCACCCGCACCGGTTCCCATGCCCGGTCCCTACGCCCACTATAAGAATGAGCAAGGCAATCATGCCGCGGTCTGGGGGCCAGCGAATAACCTGTATCTGGAGTTTCAGTTCTCGAGGGGGATCCCGGAAGACCGGGGCCCGGGCAATCCTGGTGACGAAGCCATCGCCCGAGATCTCGCATTGGCGGCCGTTCGGCAGGCCCGGAGTCTGTTACCGAACGGCCCCTACAACAATCGGGCCGGCCTTCCGGAGAATATCCGTAATCGCGCCGAACACCCCCTGACCGAGGACGGGCGGGGGGACTTCATCTGGCAAGACGGCATGGATCTGCTCGAAGAGAAACCAGGCGATCCGAATCGACTGTTCGACCAAACCCGTATGGCGCAGCTACCCGACGGGCTGGTCCGGGCACTGTCGCTGATGGCGGCCAGCACCCTCAAAATGGAGGGCGGGGTTTGCGAGAAATTCTCTTCGGTAGTCCTGGGCATTCTGTCCACGACGGCCCCGCCGGGGACGGAGGCCCTCAAGGTGGCCTGGAGCGGAGACCATCACTATGTCGTCGTCCGGCACGGAACCTCACAGTGGTACGTCGCCGATCCGTGGCCGCACAACGCTTATGTTCAACCCTGGGCAGATAACTACTTCGAAAGGGCAGGTACGGAACATTACACCAGGCTCATCGTCCACGCGCCGGTCGAGGACATGTACGGAGTCGTATTCGACCACAACGAACTCGAAAACTCGAAGAAGACCGCGAGCCGAGTCGTGCCGTACACCCGCACGGACGGGCAGTTCGACCACAACTGGGGTCAACGAGACAACCTTCCCAAGGGGGTGACGGCGCCTCCTCGAGGGATCCTCGCGGCTGGAGAAGAAGACTGGGGGTAAACGACCGATATCCAGCAGCGTGAGCACAAGGTGTGGGAAAGAGGGCCGGGTTCGCCCCCTGACGCGGGTCCGCATTTGGGACCGGGGCGCTCCGGATACCGGTGCCCCCCCGGATGCAGCCGAGGCTCCGCGGACTCGCCCCGGTGGTCTGGGCTTCGCAGGACCACGACGCGCGAGGTCCGGGTCGGCCTGGGTGGTGTCGGTTGAAGTGGACCCCATTGTCCAGACAATTTTTGGTCGAATTAAAGGTAGAGTCTCTGCGTTTGTTGGGGACAGGATGATGGCCCTGTCGGCATACACCTCGGCGGGTGTTCGATAGTCCGGAGCCTGATGAGGACGCTGGTGGTTGTAGAACTTGGAGTAGCGAGTGAAAACGCCAGCCTTTTCCAGCCAGAGGCGCATCATGCGCGAATGGTTGCCGCCGCGCGGGAAATGGATGCCGCGCTCGGCTAACCATTCGCGCAGCTTGATGAGATCGACGGCTTCCCCGGCGGCCTGAATATCCTGGACGCACTGAACGAGATTCATGCCGTTCAGGTTCAGGAGGATATGACGGGCGAATATGGAGAACGTCGCTTTTCATGGACGTTCCGTGCGCCACGCCGTCGGACCGTAGAGCACCGCTTCACAGGCCGCCGGCAATCGATCTGCCGAGGGCGGCTCGGGTTTCCGGTAGGGCTTGGGTGACAGCGTTGCCTGCACGATGTCCCGGACCCAGTGGGCCAGGTCGGCGTCGCAGCCATCCCCAGGTGGAAATGGCTTTTGCGGCTTGCATAGATCGTCGCCGGGCGGGCAGGCCAGCCGGACGTGGAAATGGGCGTCGTGGCCCCACCACGGCCGCACCTTTTCCAGCCAGCGCCGGTCGGCTTCGCTGTAACACAGCGATTGCTTGATGATCGGGTTGACGAAAATACGCTCCACTTCCGGCGCCAGCGCCGCTTGCCGCAGCGTATCCCGATAACGCAGCGACCAGCGGGAATCATTTAACGTTCCCTCGGCGGGTCGGATCATCGACGGCATGTCGATCCGCTCGACGTCGGCCCGCGACAACAGCCGGTCACGCGGCTGTTGCAGGAACCACACATCCACGTCCAAACCGCTCTGATGGCTGCGATGACCGTTCGGCATCGGGCCACCGCGCGGTTGCCCCAGATCGCCGATCAACAACCGATCACCGTTCGCTGCCGTTCGCCGGCCCAGTCGCTCCACAAACGCGGCCAGGGCCGGATGCCCGTAATAGCGGTTGCGGCTGGGGCGCATGACCTGATAGCCGTCGCCGACCAGCGGCAGCGCCACCGCGCCGGCGATGCAGCCGGCGGCGTAGGAGCCGATCACCCGCGGTGGCCCGACCAGCGGATATCCGACCGTGCTCCAACCGTTGCCAGCCTGGGCCGGCAAGATGCTCGTTGACAACAACAGAAATAGTAGAATCGGAAGTCGGACGGCCATGGCATTTCCATCGGTGCGGGGTTGATAAAGCAAAGCTTAGCGAAGGTATGGGCATTTGGGCAGTGCCGACTGTTTCGGGCAAGCTGAGAAAGTGGGGGGCGGCTATGCTGCGAACATTGCCATGCCCGAAAAGGTCCGTCCCATGTTGCCCGACTATTTTGAATTTTCCCTGCCCACCCGCGTGATTTACGGAATCGGCGTCATCCATCAGTTGAACGACGCCGTGGCGCATTATGGTCCCCGGCGGGCGCTACTGGTAACCGATGCGATTCTGGTTCAGGCCGGGCTGGCGGAGCGGGTGCGAGCCGGGTTCCAATCCACCGCCATCGAGATCGTCGCGACGTTCGACCAAGTGCCGCCCAATTCCACGATCAAGACTGTCGAAGACTGCGCGGCGCTGGGCCGGGAACACGGCTGCGACCTGATTGTCGGCCTGGGCGGCGGCAGCGTGCTGGACACCGCCAAGGTCGCCAATATTTTGATGGTCAAGGGCGGGCGGGTACAGGAACACATGGGCGCGTATCTGCTCGGCGCGGCCAAGTTGCTCCCGCTGTTCCCGATCCCGACCACCGCCGGCACCGGTTCGGAAGTCACCAAAGTAGCAGTCATCGCCGACCCCGACCACGACGTGAAGCTGCCGTTCGCGGAAAACCAGTTCCTGCCCGATCTGGCGATCCTTGACCCGGAACTGACTCGAACCCTGCCGCCGAAATTGACCGCCATGACCGGCATGGACGCGCTGACCCACGCCATCGAAGCCTACGTGGACAAGGAATGGTCGCCGGCGTCCGACGGGTTGGCGCTGCAAGCCATCCGGCTGATCCGCGACTACCTGTTGCTGGCCTGCGCCCAGCCGGAAAACCTGCCGGCGCGCGGGGCGATGCTGGTGGCAAGCTGCCTGGCGGGCATCGCCTTCTCGCACTCGATGGTGGGAATGACGCATGGCGTTTCGCACGCCCTGGGCGGGGTTTACCACATCCCGCACGGGCTGGCGAACGCGCTGGTCTTACCGGAGGTGATGGATTACAACCTGGAATCGCGGCTGGACCGCTACGCCGACATCGCCGAGGCGCTGGGGGTGGCGTTCCCAAGGCCGGGCGCGGCGCTGGGCAACCTGCTGCGCTACGGTGGGCTGGGGTTCGCCGCGCCGCTGGCCAAGCCGTTGACCGGCCTGGACCGCTGGTTCCGACGCAAGGCGGCGAAAGCGGGCGTTGCCTACGTTCGCACCCTGAACCGGCAACTGGCGCACCTGACCGGAATGCCGCTCAATCTGCGCGAGGCCGGAGTCAAGGACGGACTGGCGAAGCTGGAGCAGGTGGCGGATACCGCCATGACCGACGGTTCGATGCTGTACAACCCGCGCGAGCCGGAACGGGAAGCGGTGGCGCGGATCGTCCGCGCGCTGTACGAAACCACCGTGACGCCGCTGCCCGTGTCGCCGGCGGATTTGCGGCCGGCGGGAACGACGGCGGAGGCGCGGGAGCTGCGTAACGTTTTCCCGGACGCCGACACGCTTTATCGAGTGCTGGGCGGCTTTTTCGAGCGGCTGAAAACCGATCCGCAAATCGGTGGGCCATTGAAGGATTCCGGGTTGTGCGTCCAGTTCGCGTTCGATCCGCCGGCGGCCACGATGACCATCGATGCGCGGGGCGACGAGGTGAAAATTTATCGGGGCGCGGAATTCAGCGGCCAGCCGGAAGTGACCATGCGCATGAGCGCCGATTTCGCCCATGCGTTCTGGCATGGCCAGGTCAATCTGGTGTCGGCTCTGACCCGCCGGCAGGTCGTCGCCAAGGGCAACGTGCCCAAGACCCTGCGCCTGCTGCCCATCCTGAAACCGGCCTATGCGTTGTATCCGCGATATCTGGCGGAAGTGGGCATGGCGGATAAAATCATGAAGTCCTCGGAATAGCCGACCCGCGCCCCCGATCCTTCCGCCACCCCCTGCACCGCCGTGGCGAGGCGGGCTTGTCACGAGGCGGGAACCGGCTGGCCGGCGATTTCCCTGGCCCAACCGATCAACCCGCGACCAGCAACCGCGTCGCCATGAGCGCCACCACGATCAGGAACACCGGGCGGATGAACGGCGCTCCGTAGCGAATCGCGCCGTGCGCCCCGGCGAACGCCCCCACCATCAGCAGCGCCCCCATGCTCAAGCCTATGGCGTAGTTGATGTTGCCGAGGACCACGAAGGTCAGCAGGGCGGTGAGGTTGCTGATGAAGTTCATGAACCGGGCCACCCCGGCGGCGGCGACCAGATCCAGCCGGAACAGCTTCATCGCCGCCGCCATCCAGAACGCTCCCGTGCCGGGGCCGATGAAACCGTCGTAGAAGCCGATCAGTCCACCGGTGGCCAGCTTGATCCCGCACCGGACGGAATGAGGTGGCAACGGCGGTCCCGGTTGGCCGGTGGCCGGTCGGACGCGGCGCGGCCAGAGCAAATAGGCCGCCGCCAGCAGGATCGCCAGCGGCAGCAGCTTCTTCAACACCCCGGCGCTCGTCAGATAGATCAGCACCGATCCGCCCAGCGCCCCGACGAAAGTGCCAAAACTCATCGCCCACCACAGCGCCGGCTGGAACAGTCCCTTGCGGATGAAAGTCAGCGAGGCGCTGAAAGTACCGAAGGTGCCGACCAGCTTGTTGGTGCCGACCACCAGATGCGGCGGCATTCCGGTACTCAGCAAGGCGGGCATGACCAGCATCCCGCCGCCGCCGGCGATGGCGTCGATGAAACCGGCCAACAGGGCGACGCCGCCCAGCAGCAGGAGCGTGGCGGGGTCCAGGGCAAGTTCCATGGGCGCGAATCGTTCCGGCGCTCGTCTCTGATTCGAAGATACCGCCGGCGGAGTCAACGGCGATGGCGACTACCGTGCCGGCCCAACCTTTATTGATCGGATAGCCGGTCGAGGGCGGCGATATCATCAGGGCCGAGCGTCAAATCGGTCGCCCGCAGACTGTCGCGGATGCTGGCAACCTTGCTGGCGCCGGGGATCGGCAGAATGTGCCGGCCCTTGTGCAGCAGCCAAGCCAGGGCGATGCGGTGCGGCGAGGCTTGGTATTGGGCGGCAAGTTGTTGCAGCAAGGGTTCCTGGCTGAGGCGGACGTGACCGTGATGCCCGCCGACCGGGCTGTAGGGGATGTAGGTAATTCGCCGCGCCCGACAGAAGTCGATCAGGCCGTTGCGAAAATCCCGCTGGTCGAAGAGATTACAGTGATTTTGCACCGACGCGATCACGGTGAAGCCGAGGGCCTGTTCCAGTTGCGCGGGACTGACGTTGGACAAGCCGAGGTGGCGGATTTTGCCTTCTTCCTTCAGCTTGACCAGGGTTTCCAGCGAACGGCGGAAGTCCACCTTGGGATCGACGGCGTGCAGTTGGTACAGGCTGATGCAATCGGTTTGCAGGGCTTGCAAACTGCGCTCGCAGGAGAGGCGCAACCAGTCGGGATCGCCATCCACCACCCAAGCCCCGCCGGGACGGCGCAGTCCGCCCTTGGTGGCCACCATCACCTGCTCGGTCTTGCCGAGCTGGTCCAACGCTTGCCGAATCAGTCGCTCGTTGTGGCCGATGTCGTCATCGTCCAGGCAGTACACGTTGGCGGTGTCGATGAAATTACCTCCATCGGCGACGAATGCTTCGATCACCGCAAACGCCTGGGCTTCGTCCGGTCGCCCGCTGATGGACAGCGGCATGGCGCCCAGGCCGATGGATTTAAACATCAATCCGGTGTTGCCAAGTTCGCGTTGTTTCATGGGGTTGTTCTCCGGTGGCGTGTCGTGGTGTCGATGCTCATGGTGTCAGCAGCCGGCTTAGTATGCCCTGATAAATCCGGCCGAGACGTTCGAGTTCGGCGATCGCCACTCGTTCGTTGACCTTGTGAATGGTGGCGTTGAGGGGACCCAATTCGATGACTTCGGCGCCGGTGGGAGCGATGAAGCGGCCATCGGAAGTGCCGCCGGTGGTGGAGAGCTGCGGTTCCAGCCCGATTTCGGCGCGAATCGCGGCGGCGGCGGCGGCCACCAAGTCGCCGGGCGGGGTGAAATAGGGGGGACCGGACAGCCTCCATTCCAGCACGTATTGGAATACCTGGCCGGTTTTGACCTCTTCATTCAGCAGGGCGGTTTCGACGATCAGCCGGGTGCGCTCCTGAAGCTGATCGACCGTCGTCGCCGGCGAGAAGCGGAAATTGAACAACATCTCCAAATCGCCGGGAATGACGTTGTCCGCCCCGGTTCCGGAGCGGAGGTTGGATATCTGGAACGAGGTCGGCGGGAAAAACTCGTGGCCCTGATCCCAGATTTCGTCAGTGAGGGTGGTCAGGATCACGCCGACCGCATGGATGGGATTTTGCGCCAGATGCGGGTAGGCGACGTGGCCTTGCACGCCGCGCAGGATCAGTCGGCCGTTCAGCGAGCCGCGCCGGCCATTCTTGATCGTATCGCCCAGTTGAGTTGAGCAGGACGGTTCGCCCACCAGACACCAGCGGATTTTTTCGCCGCGCGCCTCCAATCGCTCGATCACCTTGACCGTGCCATCGGTCGCCACGCCTTCCTCGTCGCTGGTGATCAGGAAGGCAATCGAGCCGCGCGGGTGCGGGTGGGCGGCGAGGAACCGTTCGCAGGCGGTAATCATTGCCGCCAGGCTGCCTTTCATGTCCGCCGCGCCGCGGCCGTACAGGAAGCCGTCGCGAAGTTCCGGCGTGAACGGCGGCGATTGCCATTGTTCCAATGGGCCGGGCGGCACCACGTCGGTATGGCCGGCGAAGGCGAACAACGGTTCGTCCTCGCCCAAGCGTGCCCAGAAGTTATCCACGTCGCCGAAGCGCAGCCGTTCGACCCGAAAGCCGAGCGCTTCCAGTCGGGCGATCAGGACTTCCTGGCAGCCGGCGTCCTCGGGCGTGATCGAGGGCCGGCAGAGCAGGTCAATGGCAAGGCCCAGGGTAGCGGGCATGGGTGCAAGGTCTCGGTATCGCTGTTTTGTTAATGGGTATCCGCGAAGACCTCGGCCAACGTGGCGGCGATCAGTACCCGTTCGCCCCACGACAGCCGCGTTTCAGGGTCCACTTCCGCAATGCGGCGCTGGTAGCTTGGGGGTAGTTTGCCAAATCTGGCCTGGGGCAGGCGTTCCAGAAACAGCGTCTCTCCCTCGATCTTGCCCTCGATCTTGCCCTCGATCTTGCCTTGATCAAACAGTTGTTGCGCGGTGGAAATCATGGTTGCCTCCAAAGCCGGCGACAGCGGCGGGGCCAACAAGGTCCGCCATTGTACCGGGTTCAAATCCGTTGATCCGCCAGCCGCAGCACTCCAGCGAGCCGGGCGGGGTCCGGGTTGCGGACGCTGTCCAATGCCGCCAAGAACACCCGCAACACCAGTGACCGCCATCGGGCGCGGGCAGGTCACCAGGAACGACCACTGGTTGCTGGACAACCCGGCGGTGGAGTGGCGCGCAATCCTGGCGGTCTATGCCAGGCGGGCGATGGAGCGGATGGCCGGTCAGTCGGTGGTAGTGTGACTCGACCGAAATGGATTCCTCCCTGAACCCGCCGCCAGTGACGGCTACTACTTACTCAATAACTACCTCCTGCCCGGCTTCAACAGTAATGTTTTCCACTGTAAACAAATTATCGGCTTGTAATTTGTAGGTGCCAGGAGGGACTTGCAGGAACTTTTTCCCGTAGTAGACCTGCCCTACCTTTTTATTAGACTGTTGCTCGTAAACAGGAATAAATGGGGTTTGCTCCGGTTGGTTAGGTATTTTGATAACTCCTATGCGTATCTCTTTAGTCTCGCCGGAGGTAACTTCAATCCCTTCCCAATAAACCTCACCGAACTCTAACTTGTAGATGCCAGGAGGTACTTGCAGGAATTTTTTCCCGTGGTAGACCTGTCCTACCTTTTTGTTAGACTGTTGCTCATAAACAGGAATAAAGTCATCGAGTTGGTTAGGTATTTTGATAACTCCTATACGTATCTCTTTAGTCTCACCGGGAGCAACTTCAATCCCTTCCCAATAAACCTCACCGAATTCTAGCTTGTAGGTGCCAGGAGGTACTTGCAGGAATTTGTTCCCATAGTAGACTTGTCCTACCTTTTTATTAGATTGTTGCTCGTAAACAGGAATAAAATCATCGAGTTGGTTAGGTATTTTGATGGTTCCAGGACTGGCGATCTTGATAACCTTCTTCTCCGGCGTGGGTGGCGGCGGTGGGGTTTGCGCTACGACGGGTGGCGGCGGTGGCGCCTCGACCTTTTTCACCACTTCCTGTTTCACTTCCGTCAGCGCGCCCTTCAACTGCTCGGCGTTGTTGGCGGCAAAGTATTTGCCGTTTCCCGCCTTGGCGATGCACGTCAGTTGTTGCTTTTCCTTGTCTCCTACATCGAAGCCGACGACGTGAACCTTCAGCTTGATGCCCTGCTGCAACAGACTCGCCACCGCCGCGCAGGGATCACCCTTGCAGGTTTCCTCGCCATCGCTGACCAGCACGACGGTGGTTTCCTGCTCGGCGGTCTTGAGTTGTTCCGCTGCGACTTGCAGCGATTGCGTGATCGGGGTCATGCCCTTGGGGTCGATGGACTGAATCCGCTGGATCAGCGTGGCTTTGTCGGCCTGTCCGACTGGCGCGATCACTTCGATGTCGTTGCAGTCGCCCTTGGTGTGATGACCGTAGACTTCCAGGCCCACCTGGATCGTATCGGGCAAGTCGCGGAGGAGATTGGTCATCACGTCCTTGGCGATAGCCATCTTTTCCTGGTTGCCGATCTTGGCTTTCATACTGCCCGAGGCGTCCAGGATGAACAGGACGCCGGGCGCATTCGTCGCGCCACCCGCCGCCGCCGGCGTGGGCAAGGCCGTCGTATTGCCCGGATTGGCCGGGTCGATCTGCTGGGGTTTTTTCGCGGTCTCCGGCGGTGGCGACGAGGTGTAGTGAATCCGTCCTTTTTCATCCGTCCACTTGTACAGATCGGCGGCGCGCGTCGCCTGTGCAGCCACCGCTCCCAACAGAGCCAGCGCGATACCCGTAAGCAACATCGGTGGTTTCATGGTTCTCACCTCATTCAGTTCACCGTAGAGTCATCTGAGTAATCCGCGCCTCCCCGGAGGCGCATTGCCTAAAGCGTAGATGACTCTGATGCGCAATCCAGCCTGTCAATCCCGCAGCAACTCATTCAGACTGACTCGGGAACGGGTTTTATCATCGACCTGCTTGATGATGACCGCGCAGTACAGGCTGTGGCTGCTGTCGGGAGCGGGCAGAGCGCCAGGCACCACCACTGATCCAGCCGGCACCCGGCCGTAGCTGACCTCGCCGGTCAGCCGGTTGTAAATCTTGGTGCTCTGGCCGATGTAGACCCCCATTGAGACCACCGAGCCGCGCTCGACGACCACGCCCTCCACGACTTCGGAACGCGCGCCGATGAAGCAGTCGTCCTCGATGATGGTCGGGCTGGCCTGTAGCGGTTCCAGCACCCCGCCGATGCCGACGCCGCCGGACAGATGCACGTTCTTGCCGATCTGGGCGCAGGAGCCGACGGTGGCCCAGGTGTCCACCATCGTGCCGGAGTCGATATAAGCGCCGATGTTGACGAAGGATGGCATCAGCACCACGCCCGGCGCGATGTGGCAACCGCGGCGGGCGGCCGCCGGTGGCACCACCCGCACCCCGGCGGCCAGAAAGTCGTTCTCGCCGTATTCGGCGTACTTGGGCGGAATCTTGTCGAAATAATTGGTATAACCGTCGCGGATGATGGTGCTGTCGTTCAAGCGGAAGCCGAGCAGCACTGCCTTTTTCAGCCAAGCGTTGACTACCCAGACGCCGGCGCGCGGCTCGGCGACTCGAACCCGACCCAGTTCCAGCAGGCCTAGCGCGTCCTCCACCGCTTCGCGCAGCGCGGCTGGCGCGCTGGCGGCCTCCAGTTCGGCGCGGCGCTCGAACGCTTCCTCGATGACTTTCTGAAGATTGTCCACGGCATGTTCCTTTAACTTGAGTTGGCTGGCCGATATTGAAGAGGGATGGAATATCGGACTGGCGAAAAACCCGTTATGCTATAGTTAGCCTATGTCGTTTGGCAATCCAGCCTGATGTGGTGGTCCTTGGGTTTGTCTTGAGCGCCGTGCCCGATTCGGTAAAACGCATGGTTTCCGATAGGGTTGGTCCGTGGTTTTATCTTCAGCGCCGTGCAATTGCTTCAATGCTCGATCGTCTACAACGCCGCATCGTTTTTCCCGGCGCCTGGATGCCAAGGCGGCCCATGGATACGCTTGGCTTTCCCGCCGGAACCCGCCTGATCTATAGCACTCCTATACAGGTTATGGAATTTCCCCTCGTTGGATAAGGAGGGGTGGCGCGTAGCGCCGGGGTGGTTTGAAAACAGCGCATCCACAAGTCAGATAGGAGCGATATATCTGGCTGCGGCGTCCAGGGAAAAAATCGCAGTGCTCTGCAATCCAGCGAGGAAGATGGATAGCAACGACCGCCGCGCCGAGGGATAGCAACGCCCCCACATCGTTTTTTTATGGAAATGCGATGTCGCTGAGCAGCATTGATAGGCTGTCACGATTGTTCGGCGCCTTGGCTGGCAATTTATGGATACCTAATTACATGGGTTATGGGAAAAGTACTGGAACCACTAGCGAGAAGGGCTGCTACCATACCGCCGATGCCGTCTATGAATATCTAACCCGGGATTTAAAAACGCCCGCGAAGAACATCGTGGCGATGGGGTGGTCGCTGGGCGCCGCCGCTATCGAAATGGCGTCGAGCCACTCCGTGGCTGGTGTTATCGCACTGAGTCCATTTACCAGTATCGAAGGCATGGCGCGCGAAGCCCAAAAAGTCAACCGCGCCAAGGTTGAGCTACTGGCCTTGACCGAGGCGGGTCACGATGATCTTTTCGCGGTTGCCGACCGGGAATTCTGGCGGCGAATCCGGGCTTTTATCGCGGAGGCTACCGCGCGATGCATCTGGACGCGGATGACCAAGCTGCAAGCGGGGCCGAACAGCGCCGGATCAGGCTCGCGGTCGGAGGTCGTGCAAAAACTGGGTCTTCGATCGGTACGACAGTGGAACCGGCTTCCAGCCGGTTTTTGGCAGATCGATCCGGCTGGAAGCCATCTCTAAATTTTCTCTGGAAAATCAATAAGCTGTTTTTCGACAGCCTCTCGGTCGCTCAGGACGCTTTGCAGGTCCAGGATGCCAGCCACCGTTCCATGTCGCCCTCCTGAAGATTGTTCGGCGCTTTTTCAATGCAGATACAGACGCCTTGGGAGAGCACGCCCATCGCCACCGTGTCGCCCTCGCCCGCATCGGAAAGTTCCACCTTGGGCAGCGATAATGCCAGCTTTTTACCATTCCATCCGGAATGACCGGCGACTACGACGCCATGCAGGTCGATGGGATCGGGCAGCGTGGCAGCTAGCGAAGGGGATTTTTTCCAGCCAAACAGGCCTTGGCCGGGTTTGGATAACCGATCCACGCGAACCAGGATTCGGTAGTCGGGGGCTCTGCCGCCGGGCCATTCCCATTTAAAATCCAATACAACCTCGTTTGACTGAGACATGTTTTGTCCTCCAAGAGATTGAGTCGTTATAAGAAGCAGGGTAAAACTCAGCAAGGCCGCTACCGCGCGATGGTTTTTTGGCATGAGCCCTGTCTCCCGCCAGCTCAGGTTTCCACCAACACATCATAGCCGCCACCGGATTTGGCCACGAAGCCCACAAAGCCTGAATAGCTGGCCGTTTTGGTAAACGATGTAATAAGCTGTTTGTAAAGATTGTTCGGTGTATCCAATCCTGGGATGCCTCCCGTAAGGATACCCGCGTATATGAAAGCGTCCGAAGCACGAGTAGAGCAGTTGTAGCCTAATAGATAAAAGGAGTCGGGCTTCGTCTTCAATCTGTCCCAATAATCCTTGAAAAGCGAAGCCTGCGTTTTGGTGACGGTGATCAGCAGCACCGTGGATTTAACCAAATACTTCTTCGCTTCGGCCAGATCGATATAATAAGGTCGATGTATTTTGAATAGTGGATAGTCATAGACTACTCCCTTCATATTCAGGCCGACGCTCGGGCCGGACCCCGCGCTTCCGCCGGAGGCGGGTCCAGCGCCGACATCGCCAAAAAAACCGATCGGCGAACCGTCCGCCAGAATGCAGTCAGCATGTTGTTCCATCACGCCAGGCTCGTGACTCGGGCTGTTTTTTCCCCGCACCACAAGGCCGACGGTGTCTCCCGATGAAAAAGTCAAGGTAGTCGTAGGCATATTCAAATCTCCTCTGAACGTCCGATGGATAAAATTGGACCGCATTACGGAGGCGAAATTCTTGAGGGGCGGATACCGGTCCCTAAATTAAGGCATCCGGCTGATGGTTGACGCAACTGCCTAATTCTCTTTGATTCGATTGGGCTAAACATCGGGTTTAACCATGGAACAGATTGCAGAGATTAGATATAACTAATTGATTTTTTTGCACCTCGGGATTATAGAGCCGGGGATGGATATCCAGCGTTGGAGCGCCTTACGTAAAAAGCCTAGGTCAGGATGGCGGTCGGGTCAAGAAAGCCCGTCGGTCCAGCACGAAGACGGAAAGTTTTGCAGGCGGTTGAGTTTGGGCAAGGCCGCAAAAAACCGTCATAATAAGGGGGGATAAAGACCATGCTGGCCGGCCGCCGCGCGGACGACTCGAACCCAAGGGGGGAACCTTATCGCCCCGGGCTCCCGAACGGCAGCAGGCTGGCCGCCGCGGTCGCGATGACGATGGGCGCGCGGATCAACCCGATGAGATAAAACACTAACGAGGGTATTCGATAATGTCGAAAAATTCGCTGACGGATCCTGGCAAGAAGGACCAACCCGAACGATCCGAGAAACAGGCGGTCGTGGGCGCTGCAAGGGCGGTTGTCGCCGAGGTGGTCACCCCGCCGGCGCCGAAAGCCGACCCAACCGCAGTGGATGGCCGCAAGCGGGTGATCATCGAAGGCGTGACCCCCGAGATCGATGGCGGTCGCTTCCCGATCAAACGCACCGTGGGCGAGTCCGTGGTGGTCGAGGCCGACGTGTTTACCGACGGCCACGATTTGCTGTTCTGCGTCCTGCAATACCGCAAGGCCGGGGAAACCGCTTGGCAGGAAATCCCGATGCGCTTCCTGGTCAACGACCGCTGGCGCGGCGAGTTCCCGGTGCTCGAACTGGGCCGCTACGAATATACCGTCATTGCCTGGGTGGACGCCTTCAAGTCCTGGCGGCACGATCTGGGCCGCTGGGTGCAGGCCGAGGACATCGCGCTGTCCCTGCGGGTGGGCGCGGATCTGGCCACGAAAGCCAGCCAGCGGGCGACCGGCGTGGATGCCAAGTGGCTGGCCCAGCGCGCCGGCGAACTGGCGGGGCCGCAGGATCTGCAATACCGCCAACAACTGGGACTGGACGAGGAACTGGCCCGGCTGATGGAGCGCCACGCCGACCGCCGGCTGGCGTTGACCTACGGCAAGGTTCTGGGCGTCGTGGTGGACGACGAGCGCGCCCGGTTCAGTACTTGGTACGAAATGTTCCCGCGCTCGTGCAGCCCAGTGCCTGGCAAGCACGGCACCTTCAAGGACTGCGAGGCCTGGTTGCCGCGCATCGCCGCCATGGGCTTCGATGTGTTGTATTTCCCGCCGATCCATCCGATTGGCCGGGTCAATCGCAAGGGCAAGAACAACACCCTCACGCCCGGCCCGGACGATGTCGGCAGCCCGTGGGCCATCGGCGCGGCCGAGGGCGGCCACAAGGCCATCCTGCCGGCCCTGGGTACGCTGGCGGATTTCCGCCAACTGGTGCAAAAAGCCCGCGAGCATGGCATCGACATCGCCCTGGACATCGCCCTGCAATGCGCGCCGGATCATCCCTACGTCAAGCAGCATCCCGACTGGTTCCGCTGGCGGCCGGACGGCACGGTGCAGTACGCCGAGAACCCGCCCAAGAAGTATCAGGACATCTACCCGTTCAATTTCGAAACCGACGACTGGCGGGCGCTGTGGGACGAGATCAAGAGTATCTTCGAGTTCTGGATTCAACAGGGCGTGCGCATTTTCCGGGTGGACAACCCGCATACCAAGCCGTTCGCGATGTGGGAATGGCTGATCGGCGAGATCAAGAAGACCACGCCGAACGCCATTTTCCTGGCCGAAGCCTTCACCCGGCCCAAGGTGATGCACCGGCTGGCCAAGTTGGGCTATACCCAGTCCTACACCTACTACGCTTGGCGCAACGCCAAGTGGGAACTGGCCGAGTACCTGACCGAGTTGACCCAGACCCCGGACCACGACTATTTCCGCCCCAATTTCTGGCCCAACACCCCGGACATTCTGACCGAGGCCCTGCAATTCGGTGGTCGGCCGATGTTCGTGTCCCGGCTGGTGATGGCGGCGACCATGACCGCCAACTACGGCATCTACGGCCCGGCCTACGAAATGATGGAACACGTCGCGGTCAAGCACGGCAGCGAGGAATATCTCGATTCCGAGAAATACCAGTTGCGCTATCGCAGTTTCCAGAATTTGGATGGTCCCAACAGCCTGCACGACTTCATCGCCCTGGTGAATCGCATCCGCAAGCGCAATCCGGCCTTGCAGTCGAACGCCAGCCTGTGCGTCCATCCCATGGATAACGAGCAGATCATCTGCTACAGCAAGGCGACTGCCAACGGCGCCAACGTAATTCTGGTGGTGGTGAACCTGGATCCCAACTACACCCAGGCCGGCATGACCCAGTTGGATCTGGCGGCGCTGGGTGTGGACCCGCACCAGCCGTTCCAGGTCCACGATCTGCTGACCGGCAATCACTACCTGTGGAACGGCCCGCGCAACTACGTGGAACTGAACCCGCACCGCATGCCGGCGCACGTGTTCCGCATCCGCCATCACCTGCACACGGAGCGTGATTTCGATACCTTCGATGGCTAGGCAAACCAACCGGGAAGGCCTGTTGCGAACCGCCTTACCAATTGGATAACCGCCCCGCCGGGACTTGCTCCCGCCGGGGGTTTGTGTGAAGTGCTCTCACTCGAAACGAAGGATGTGCCGCGATGAAACAACCGAAAATTCTGGCGTTCGTGATGGCGGGCGGCGAGGGTGCCCGCCTGAGTCCCTTGACCACGCAAAATTCCAAGCCCTCGCTGCCGTTTGGCAGCCGCTATCGGATCGTGGACTTTGTGTTGAGCAACCTGCTCAACTCCGGGATTCAGTCCATCTATCTGCTGGTGCAGTACAAATCCCAGTCGCTGATCGAGCATGTTCGCAAGGCTTGGGTGGTGTCGCCGATGCGCAACGAGGAGTTCGTGACGGTCGTGCCGCCCCAGATGATGCGCGGCGGCGACTGGTTCATGGGCACCGCCGATGCGGTGTACCAGAACCTGAACCTGATTCAGTTGCACGATCCCGATCTGGTGCTGGTGTTCGGCGCCGATCACGTCTACCGGATGGATTTGCAGCAGATGGTGGATTTTCACCGCGAACGCGAGTCCGATGTGACCGTGGCGGCCTTGCCGGTGCCGCTGGACGAAGCCCGCGCGTTCGGCGTGATCGCCGCTGATGGCGACGGTCGGGTACGCGAGTTTCAGGAAAAGCCCGCCAATCCGGCGCCGATGCCGGACGATCCCACGCGCGCCTATGCCTCGATGGGCAACTATCTGTTCAATGCCAAGGTGCTGGTCGAGGCGCTCAAGGCAGCCAACGACAGGGGCGAGCACGACTTTGGCCAGAACGTGCTGCCGCATTTGAAGGAGACCCATCGCTTGTTCGCCTACGACTTCGCCCAAAACAAGGTGCCGGGGACCAAGTCCTACGAGGAACCGGCCTACTGGCGCGATGTCGGCACCCTGGATGCTTATTTCAGCGCTCATCAGGATCTGCTGGCGTGGCCGCCGCGCTTTGATGTGTTCAACCCGCAGTGGCGAATCTTCTCCAGTAACTATCAGGGGCCGGTTGCCCGCATGATCAGCGCGCGACTGGAAAACAGCGTGATCGCCGCCGGTTCGCTGGTGCAAGGAGCGTCCATCAGTAACTCCATCATTCGCCGCGAAGTCATCATCGAGGACGATGTGGAGATTGAGGATTGCATCATTCAGGACTACGTCCATATCAAACGCAGCGCCCGGCTGCGGCGGGCCATCATCGGTGGCTACAACGTCATCGAGGCGGGCGCGCGCATCGGCTACGACCCCGAACTCGACCGGCGCCGTTATAGCGTCACCGCCGGCGGCATCACGGTGGTGGGGCCGGGTGAGGTCACCACCACCATGCGGGCGTTTAGCGAGTAATCGGGTATCCAGCATCAGACGCCCGGATCTCCGCCCGGCGCCTGATGCTTTTTTCAGTAAAGCGCCAATGAATAAATCCACCATGACCGTCTGGCCAGGCCGGCCCTATCCGCTGGGAGCCACCTGGGACGGGGAGGGCGTCAACTTCGCCCTGTTTTCGCAACACGCCGAGCAGGTGGTGCTGTGCCTGTTCGACGCCAGGGGCAAGCAAGAGGTCGCGCAAATCCCGCTGCGCGAGCGCACCGGCGGCGTCTGGCACGCCTATTTGCCGGAAGCCCGGCCCGATCTGCTTTATGGCTATCGGGTGTATGGCCCCTACCGGCCGGAGGAGGGCCACCGCTTCAACGCCCACAAACTGCTGCTCGATCCTTACGCCAAGAGCATCGTCGGCCAGATTCAATGGAGCGACGCCCAGTTTGGCTATCGGATCGGCGGGCGCGGCGAAGACCTCAGCTTCAACACCCGCAACAGTGGGCCAGGAATGCCCAAGTGTCAGGTGGTGGACGCCGCCTTCATGTGGGGTGACGACCGGCCGCCGCGCACGCCCTGGCGCGACACGCTGATTTATGAATTGCATGTGCGCGGGTTCACCATGCGCCATTCCGACGTGCCGCCGCATCTGCGCGGGACCTACGCCGGCCTGGCCTGTGGGCCGGTAGTGGATTATCTCAAGACGCTGGGCGTAACCGCAGTGGAACTGCTGCCGATCCACTATTTTGTGGACGAGCGCCACCTGCTGGACCGGGGCTTGCGCAACTACTGGGGTTACAGCCCCATCGGCTATTTCGCGCCCGACCCACGCTATGCGTCCAGCGACCATCCGGTGAGCGAATTCAAGAGCATGGTGCGAACCCTGCACGCGGCCGGCCTCGAAGTGATCCTCGACGTGGTGTACAACCACACCGCCGAGGGCAATCAGTTTGGCCCCACCTTGTGTTTTCGCGGAATGGACAACGCGGCCTATTACCGGCTGTCGCCAGAGCATCCGCGCTACACCATGGATTACACCGGCTGCGGCAATACCCTGAACACCGCCCAGCCGCGCGTGCTGCAACTGATCGCCGACAGTCTGCGCTACTGGGTGACGGAAATGCATGTGGACGGGTTCCGCTTCGATCTGGCCGCTGCGCTAGCCCGGGGCCAGCATGAGGTGGAGCAGGCGGGCGCGTTCATGGCCATTATCCAGCAGGACCCGGTGCTCTCCCAGGTCAAGCTGATCGCCGAGCCGTGGGATGTGGGCGAGAACGGTTATCAGGTGGGCCGGTTCCCGCCGGGCTGGAGCGAGTGGAACGGCAAATACCGCGACGTGGTGCGCGACTACTGGCGCGGCGAAGGCGGCTTGATCGGCGAACTCGCCTACCGGCTGACGGGTTCCGCCGATCTGTACGAGCACAATGGTCGCCGGCCCCACGCCAGCATCAACTTCGTGACCGCCCACGACGGTTTCACCCTCTACGATCTGGTCAGCTATAACGAACGCCATAACGAGGCCAACGGGGAGAACAATCAGGACGGCGAGTCGCACAATCGCAGTTGGAACTGTGGCGCGGAGGGCGATACCGGGGAACCGGACATTATCGCGCTGCGCCTTCGCCAGCGGCGCAATCTGCTGGCGACTCTGCTGCTGTCGCAGGGGGTGCCGATGCTGCTGGCCGGCGACGAGGTGGGCCGCACCCAGCGCGGCAACAACAATGCCTATTGCCAGGATAACGAACTGAGCTGGCTGGACTGGGATATCGCTTGGTTGCGGGAAAATCAGGAATTGCTGGCGTTCACCCAGCGCCTGATCCGGATTCGCCAGCGGCATCCGACCTTCCGGCGTCAGCATTATTTCCGGGGCATTCACGGCGACGGTATCCGCGACATTTTCTGGTTCAACCCGGACGGGCGGGAAATCAGCGATGAGGAATGGACCCATGACTACGCCCGTTGTCTGGGACTGTATCTGCCGGGCGTCGGTCTTCAGGAACAGGACGAGCGCGGTCATGCGTTGCGGGACGACGATTTTCTACTGCTGTGCAACGCCCATCACGAGGAAATTCCGTTCGTGTTGCCGGCGCCGAGCGATGAAACGCTGTTCGAGGTGGTGCTGGATACCGCGCTGCCTCACGGTCAGCCGACCGAGGGTTTCGAGCATCCTTCCGAAGATCCCTATCCGGTGCAAGGTCGGTCGCTGGTGTTGCTGCGACATCGGTGCGTGGCGTCCGAACCTGGAGCCTGAAGAAAAAAGGCCGGGCGAAGGCGCCCGGCCAAAAACCACCAAAGGAGGATGTGCAGCAGACAGAGGAGAAAAGACGCCTGCTACACGGGCGCTATCTTAACAGGAAATTTAGAGCAAACACACTACTTTTTGTTGTTTTTAGGCAAAAAAACAACATTTTGTTTTAAAAGCAACTAGATCGGTCCAGGGTTTCGCCAAATGACCGGAGTATCGAGACCTTCAAGGCAGTTCTGGCAGCGCCTCGTCGTCGGACAGGGCCAGGATGGCGTCGATCAGCCGATCTGGCTTGCTCACCCCGCCGTGAATCATCAACATCCGCGCCTTGGTGATCAGTTCGATCGGTGTCAGCGGCGCCTCGGGATCGCCCTTGGCATGCGTCCGCCACACCGTCAGGCGCTCGCCGCCGCGCACCGTGACGGTCACCGCGCTGCCCCAGGCCTTCGGATAGGCCGAGGCATAGGGTTCGGCGACCCGCGCGGTCACCTGCTTTCGCAGCGCCGCCAGCTCCCGTCGCGCCGGCTCGGCGAACGCGGCGAAATCCACCGTTTCCCGATTCAACGCCGCCGCCACGCAATGTTGCAGGGAGAATTTGGCCTCGTAGTCGCTTTGCGGCGAGGGCCGATCGCACACGTCCAGCGCCGCCGGATAGGTTTCCACTTCGACCTGTTCGACCGTACCGGCCACCACGCGCCGGCGTAGTTCCTGCGCGGCGTCGATGGCCGGATGGGTATGGCGGCAGGACGGCCAGGGCTTGACCGAGGTTAATAGCAGTTGCCAGGGACCGTCCGGATCGCGCGTCACCGCGCCGGGATCGGGATCGGGACAGGTGGCGGCGAACCAGCCCTTCGCTCCTTCCAGCATCGTCGGTGGCCCGGTGAAGCCGTGGCGCGCCAGATCCGCCGCCAGGACGCCCGCTTCCGCCGCTCGCCCGGCGTGGAGATGCTTAGTCATCGTGCCGGCTTCCAAAAATTGCCACAGCCCAGCCGACTGGGCGCCGGCATTGCCCAAGGCGTGAACGGTCGACCGCAGGTCGAGACGCAGCAGCGCCGCCGTCGCCATGGCCGAGCCGTAGGGACCGCAAGTGGCGGTGTTGTGCCACAGGCGATAGTGGGACGGCCCGACCGCCATCCCGACCCGGGTCGCCGCCTCGAAACCCCACAGCACCGCCCGGAGCATGGCATGGCCGCGAATGCCCTCCCGGGTCGCCACCGCCCAGGCCGCCGGCACCACCACGCAGCCGGGATGGACCACCGAGGTCCGGTGCAAATCGTCGGTTTCCAGGATATGGGTCAGCGCCCCCAGCAGAAAGGCGCGGCGCGCGGCGTCGGTCGGCGCGACGGTCTCGGCCCAACGCAACAGAATGGCGCCTGGTTCGCTCGCCCGGCCCGCCAGCGCGTTGGCGATCGCATCCAGAGTCAGCAGCGCCGCGTGTTCCAGATCGGCGGGCGCGACCGGTTTTGCGGCAATCAATTCGGTCAACTGTTGGGTCAGGCTCGGATCGCTCATGCGGTTCTCCTTGAGGATCGGGAAGGATGCAGCGCAGCGTCCTGTGCAGGAGCGCGATTTTCTCGCGATGCAATGATTTCAAGTGTAGCCGCCGCACCAGCGGTTGTGGGTCAGTCCTTCCAGGGCCGCTCGCAGGCCGTGAAATCCCGCCAGAGGGCGAGAAAGGCGCGTTCCTGGACATCCAGCCGGCAGCCATACCAACCCTCGATAACCTGGCGGGCGGCGGAAACGGTCCGCAGCCGGGCCTCGTCCAGCAGGCGGCGCGCTACCGCGATGTCGTTCATGATGCCCAGACTGTCTTGCAGCCGAGCCAATGCGCTCAGATAAACTTTGACCGGCGGCGCGGGGTAAAGGCTCGCGAAGAAGTCCAGGGCGTAGCGCAGTTCCTTGATGCGAATCCGCAGTCGGTGCCGGTCGGCAGTGGAAAGCTCGGCGAACGCCGCGCCCTGTTTCTCGACCCGCCGATGGTCGCGACCGAGCAGCGGGGTGGCGAAATCCAGCGCCGGCTGCGCCAGTCGCTCCCGCTGCTCCTCGTCCAGGGCCTCCCGCCAGGCGTGGTCGTCGAGCCATGCGGCGAATTCCCCCGTCAGTTGTTGATAGCGGGGATCACCCAGGGCCTCGCGCAGGCTGCGCTGATGAGTCTGCCGGAGAGTCTCGGCCCGAACTCGGAACAACGACAGGCCGCGCTTGCGCGGGAAGTGGGCCAGCATCGGCGCCATGCCTTCCTCCAGGAATACGTCCCAGTCGCGGGCCGGACCCAGGAAACCGTTCAGCCAGCGGATGTCCTCGACCCGCGCGGTGCTGGCCTCACGGGGAATCAGCGGGCGGAAAATCCGGAGGCCGGAACGCAGCCGGCGGAACGCCACCCGCATTTGATGGACGCCCTCCATTTGCCCGGCTAATACTGCGGGTTGGTTGGCCTCGGCATGGCGCAGACACGCGCCGATGATGGCGACGAAAGCGTCTTCGCTGCTGCTGTCGGCGGTCAGCGCGACCGGGCTGGCCTTGACGTAGGTGATGGGTTTCGGGGTCACGGGAAATATCCGTTACAGTCAAAACAGCAGTAGGATGAGCTACGGGGATTCAGGTGCGAACTTCCCCCATATACCAAAAAGTCGGGTACCGCAAGTCCATACCCGTTACTTGAACCGCATGGTTTTCCAAGCGGGACGCTTGTCGTTCCGGCGCACTGTCGAAGGGATATACCGCCCGGATGCCCGGTATGATCCGCCAGTAGCCCAGACCCTGATCGAGGCGCATTCGCCAGCAAGCGCCGTCAATCCAGCATAAACGCAACTCCCGTGCATGGGGCAGGCAATGTGCCGCTGCTTCCGAGAATGTGGCAGCGCCCAGCGGGTTCAACAAGGCTTCAAACACAGTCCGGCGGTCGTCCCCATCGCGCCAGTCGTGGTATAGCAGGCGCGGTTCACCGGTATCGCGAGCTTCCAGCGTTGCCGTCGCGACGATAATCCGGGTGTCGGGTTGTCGGCCACTCAGGGTTTCGAGCCAGTCGCGCAGCAACAGCAACATCAGTGGCGACCGTAGGTAGCGGTCGTTGTATGTAATCTCCGCCAGTGGCATTTTGGCCGTCAACCGGCGAGCAAGTTCCGGGACACGCTGGCTGATCAGAGTCCAGGCGCGGCTTCCAAAGCCGTTGCTGGCGCCTTTCAACTCGGTGGTGATCGCCAGTTCATGCAACAGGTCGGCGGGTGGATGCCGCAATGCTTCGGGCGCGCACACCGGCCAATCGTCCAGCAGCGGCGGGAGTTGGTCCATGCTGCTCAAGCGCGGAAAACGGGCTTGTTGAAAGCTGTTCCCCCAGTTCGGCCCTGGCGCCAGCGCGCTCGAATCACTGGTAGCCCAGCGCACGCAGTTGTTTTTGCCGCTCAGTTCAATCGCAAGCGGCAACGACGAGGTTCCCACGGTCGGTTGATCCAGGGCGACGCGCAATTGTGCGCCGACGAAGCGCAGGAGGGCGGCCAGTTCGTCGGCCAGCGGCGCTGGCAATCGGTCAAGACTAATGGCGTGGCGCAATCAATACGATCTGCGCACCGCTGGCGCTGGCTCTCAACAAGTCATCCCGTAATCGCCAAGCCAGTGGCTCCCAATGTTCCGCTGCGCCGCCCAGAAATAGCCGCAATTCGCTAATCGGGCCGTGCTGGAATTCACGGCGCAGAGCCAGCACGGCTGGCTCCAGTTCGAGTTGGGTAGCCGGACCGAATACCCGCAAGGCTCATATTGGGTTTTGAGGACATGATAAAATTCATACTTTGTCCACTCTGTGCCTGTCCGCCATGTGCCGCCTCAACAACCTCATCGATGAAGGAAAATGTTACGAAGAAGTCAGACGGATCCGCTGGCCCAACGGCGTGTGTTGTCCGGCTTGCACGTCCAACAAAATCGCCAAGCGCGGTCGCAACCACCGGCAACAAGAATGTCACCGATACAGCTGCAAGAACTGCGGAAAACGGTTTGACGACCTTACCGGGACCGTTTTCATGGGGCGGCATCAGCCCTTGTCGGTGTGGTTCGCTTACCTCTACCTGATGGGGCTGAATGGGTCGAACCGGCAGATTGCCGAGGAGTTGAACCTGAACGAAAGCGATGGTCAAGCGATGGCGGAGGCGTTGCGGGGCGGGATGGTCCAGCGCCGTCCCCTCGTGCGGATGGGCGGGGTGGTGGAATGCGACGAGGTATATGTGATTGCCGGGCACAAGGGCCGGCCCGATCGGATCCGGGGACGCGCGCCACGCTGTCGGCGGCTCCAGGGCGCACCCGGACGGGGCACGCTCGCGAAGGAAAAGCCGCCGATCTTCGGGATGATCGAGCGCGGCGGCCAGGTCCGGATTGTCATGTTGGAGAACGTGCAACAGCAAACCATCCGACCGCTTATCGAGGCCACGATCGAACCCGGCGCCGTGGTCAATACGGACGAGTATGGGATTTATGCGGCCTTGCCCCGGTGGGGGTACGTTCGCAAGAGCGTCTGCCACAGCCGCGGGGAATAGGCTCGTGATGAGGACGGTGACGGTTTCCATGAGGTCCATGTCAATACGATGGAAGGCTTTTGGTCGTTGTTGCGTTCCTGGCTACGCCCGCACCGGGGCATTTCCCAAGAAAAGTTGCCGCTTTACCTGAGTTTCTTTGAGTTCGTGCATAACGTCAGGCGGCGCGGTCGAGCCTTGCTGGGGTCACTCCTGGACACTTTATTGCAGCCGGAAGCATGTCCTTAAAACCCAATATGAGCCAAAGTTGGGTAGTCTGGGAACAGGGCCGGATTCCCGATCTGGTGGTGGAACTGCTGTCGGGCAGCACCGCCCGCTACGACAAGACCGGAAAAAAGGAACTGTACGCCCGGCAAGTGCGCGTGCCGGAGTACTATTGGTACGATCCCTTCAATCCGACGGACTTTGCCGGTTTCAAACTGGTTGGCGATGGGTATCAACCGCTGCATCCAGACACACAAGGGCGGATTTTGAGTCCGGCCTTGCAACTTTGTCTGGGCTGTTGGGAAGGGGTTTATCTGGAGGTCGAAACGACTTGGCTGCGCTGGTTCACGCCGGAAGGGGAAATGCTGCCCAACAAGGATGAGATTGCCGAACGCAAAGCCGATGTCGCCGAACGCAAAGCCGATGTCGCCGAACGCAAAGCCGATGTCGCCGAACGCAAAGCCGATGTCGCGCAACGTAAGGCGGATATCGCCGAACAGGAAGCCGCGCTGGCGGTGGAGCGCGCGGTGCGGTTGGCGGAGCAGTTGCGGCGGCTGGGGATTGATCCCGATTCAGTGTGAACGGCTAACGCGTTAAAGCACCTGCTTGAGAAACGTCTGCGCCCGTGGTTCCCTGGGCGCGGTGAAGAACTGAGCGGGCGGAGCGTCTTCCAGAATCCGCCCGAAATCCATGAACAGCACCCGGTTGGCGACCTCGCGGGCAAAGCCCATTTCGTGGGTGACCACCGCCATGGTCATCCCTTCCCGCGCCAGTTGTTTCATCACGTCCAGCACCTCGCCGACCATCTCCGGGTCCAGCGCGCTGGTCGGCTCGTCGAACAGCATCACCTTGGGGTCCATCGCCAGGGCGCGGGCGATGGCGACCCGCTGCTGCTGGCCACCGGACAGGCGGGACGGGTATTCGTTCGCCTTCTCGGCGATGCCCACCTTGGTCAACAGCTTCATCGCCCTTTCCGCGGCCTCGGCGGGCTTGCGCTTGCGCACCACCCGCTGGGCCAGGGTGACGTTCTCCAGCACGGTCTTGTGCGGGAACAGGTTGAAGTGCTGGAACACCATCCCGACTTCGCGGCGCACCGCGTTGAGATTGGTCTTGCTCTCGGCCAGGTCGATGCCGTCGATGACGACCTGCCCATCGTTGAACTCCTCCAGGCCGTTCAAACACCGCAGGAAGGTGGATTTGCCGGAGCCGGACGGGCCGATGATCACCACGACCTCGCCCTTGGCGACCTGGGTGGAGATATCGTCCACCGCCCGCACCACCTGGCCGCGCCCCTCGAAGACCTTGATCAGATGTTTGACCTCAATCACTGCGGGCGAACCTCCGTTCCAGCCAGAACAGCAGTTGCGACAAGACCGACGTGACCAGCAGATAGAGAATCGCCACCGTGAACCAGATCTCGAAAGTGGCGAAACTGGCGGTAATGATCTCCCGCCCGCTCTTGGTCAGATCGGTGATGGCGATCACCGACACCAGCGAGGAATCCTTGATGAGACTGATGAACTGCCCGGCCAGCGGCGGCAGCACCCGCTTGAAGGCTTGCGGCAGCACGATATGGATCATGGTCTCGGCGGCGCTCATCCCCAGCGACCGGGCCGCCTCGGACTGGCCCTTGGGGATAGACTGGATGCCGGCCCGGATAATCTCGGCGGTGTAGGCCCCGACGAACAGCGCCAGCGCCCCAATCCCCGCCACGGTTCGGTCCAGATTCAGCACGGTGCCGATGAAGAAGTAGAAGATGAAGATCTGCACCAGCAGCGGCGTGCCGCGAATCAGTTCGATATACAGCACCGCCAGACCGCGCAGGGCCGGATTTTTCGAGATGCGGCACAGGCCGGTGATCAGGCCGATGACCAGCCCGACGAAGCCGGAGACGAAGGAAATCCAGATCGTGACCCACAGCCCCTGGGTCAGCGGCCCGACGCGCCACTCGAAATTGACGCCGACCGTATCGTTCTCGGCGACGGTAGCGCCGACCGCGACCTGGGCTTGTTCCGCCGTGACCGTGACCGGCGGGCCGCTGCCCTCGGGCGTGATGACGATGCGGTGGGAGCGGCCCTCGGGCGCAATCGCGCTCACTTGACCAGAGATTGGGGTGTCTTGCGGGACCTCCGCCCGATAGGCGAAGTATTGCGGCACCCGCTCCCAGCGCCACTCGTAGTTCACCCGCTTGGTCGCCACCCACAAACCAATCGCCAGCCCCAGCAGGATCACGACCAGCAACCCATGCCAGGGCCACTGGGCGGGATGTCGTTTTAGCGACATGGCTACTGCACGTCTTTCAGCCAGTCCGTGTTCTTAAACCATTTCTGGTGCAGCTTGTCGTGGGTTCCATCTTTCTTGATCTTGGCCAGGAACCCGTTGAGCGCCTTCAGAAATTCGGGATCGCCCTTGGCAATGGCCCAGCCGATCGGTTCATCGGTGAAGGGCTGGTCCAGAAATACCAGCTTGCCCTCGCCACGCTGGACGTTGGCGACCAGGTTGTAGGGGGCGTCGTAAACGAAGGCGTCCACCTTGCCGTTGACCACTTCCATCACGCCTTCGGCCTCGGTTTCGTAGGAGAAGTATTGGGCTTTGGGAATGTGTTTTTTGGAGGCGATTTCGCCGGTGGTGCCCAGCTTGGAGGCCACCTTATATTCTGGCTTGTTGAGATCCTTGTAGGACTTGATCTTGCCGGCCAAATCCTTGCGCAGGAGCACCGTCTGGCCGATCAGCATGTACGGGTCAGAGAAGTCCACCTTCTGCTTGCGCTCGTCGGTGATGGTCATGCCGCTCATGATGATGTCGCACTTGTTGGTGATCAGCGCCGGGATGATGCCATCCCACGCCGTGCTGACCAGTTCCAGCTTGGCGGCGCCCAGATCCTTGGCCATCAGCACGGCCAAGTCGGGGTCGAAGCCGACAATTTCCCCGCGCTTGTTGGTCATCTCGAACGGCATGTAGGCCGGTTCCAGGCAAACCCGCAGACCGTCCTTCTTAATTTGCTCCAACTTGCCAGCCCAGGCGGGCGACAGATTCAGGCCGAACAGAGCGAGCGCGGCGAGCGCGATCAGACGGGTTTTCATGCGGGGATTCTCCTTGGGGTAACAACGATTATTGAAAGTAAGTGTAGTGGCGTCTCGGTGCTGTGGGAATGGCGCGGAACGCGGCGGCCATGAATATTACCGTTTCATTTCCGCATGGGATAGCGGGGCCGATCATCTGCTCAAGTGGATTTACCTTCGTCCAGCAACTCCCTGATCACCATGCGGATGCCGCATTGGGGGCAGCGCGGCATCTCCTCGATGGGGATATAGATGATTTCGGTGTGCCGGCACTTCGGGCATTCGACCTGCACGGGTTCAGCTTTTTCGCGTTTCATCAGCCAAGTCCTCGGCTACGGAGCCGGTTGCGCGCAGAGCCGGGCAATTGCCCGTTCGAAGCGCCGCAAGCCTTCCTCGATCAACTCGTCGGGGATGATCAGCGCCGGGGCCAGCCGGATCACGTCCGGTCCGGCCACCAGCACCAGCAAGCCCTCGTCCAGGGACGCCTTGATGAAATCCCGGCTGCGCCCGCGCCAGGCTTCGACCAACTCGCAGCCGAGCAGCAGGCCCTGGCCGCGCAGCTCCCGGAACACGCCGAATCGTTCGTTGATTCGGCGCAGGCCGGCCATGAATACGTCGTGCTTACGGCGCACGCCGGCCAGCAGTTCGGGATCGCCGAGCAACTCCAGCGCCGCGCCGGCGACCGCGCAACCCAGTGGATTGCCGCCATAAGTTGTCCCGTGGCTGCCGGCGGTGAGACTGGCGGCAATCGCGGCGGTGGTCAGCATGGCGCTGATCGGGAAGCCGCCGCCGAGGGCCTTGGCGGTGGTCAGGATGTCGGGAGTGACGCCGTAGCCCATGTAGGCGTAGAGATACCCAGAACGGCCGTTGCCACACTGCACTTCGTCGAAGATCAGCAGCGCCCGATAACGGTCGCACAGTTCACGCACCCCTTGGAGAAATTCCGGGGTAGCGCTGGTGACGCCGCCTTCGCCCTGCACCGGCTCCAGGATCACCGCGCAGGTCCGGTCGGAAATCGCCGCGGCGAAGGCGGCCAGATCGTTGAACGGAACGTGCGTAATGCCCGGCGGCAGCGGCTCGAAGCCCTCGGTGTACTTGGGCTGGCCGCCGACGGTCACGGTGAACAGGGTGCGGCCGTGGAACGACTGGCTGAAGGCGATGATCTCGCGCTTGTCGGGATCAAAATGGTCGGCGGAATACTTGCGCGCCAGCTTGAGCGCGGCTTCGTTGGCCTCGGCGCCGGAATTGGCGAAAAACACCCGCTCGGCGAAGGTCAGCTCGCACAACCGGCGGGCCAGCTTCAAGGCCGGCTCGTTGGTCAGCACGTTGCTGACATGCCAGAGTTTTTGCGCTTGTTCGGTCAGCGCTGCGACCAGCTTGGGATGGGCGTGACCCAGGCCGGTGACGGCGATGCCGCCGGCGAAGTCGATGTATTCGCGCCCGTCCTGATCCCACAGGCGCGAGCCTTCGCCGCGCACCGGGATGATCGCCGCCGGAGCGTAGTTGGGCACCATGAAATCGTCGAACAGCGCGCGGGTGACGGGGGGATGGTTCATCGGTACGATCCTGATCCAGATTGACGGTGTCGAAGAGAGCAGTAAAAAGCGAAGGTTGGCGACGCGACGCGGTTTGGCGTATTTCACCTTTTCCGCATTTTTGACGATACTCTATTTCCGTGAGACGAACCACCATTCGCTTTGCTCGACGGACCGCGGTATGCCTGGAGGTTATGGCCTATCATTCCGCCCATCTTCGTTTGTGAATGAGGTGAACTTCGACATGTCGCTGCGGACCATTCCCGAATCCAGTTATCTGCTGCGGATGGCCGATGGGACCATCAAGCAGGTCAATCCGTTCACCGGCACGGAGGTGTGGACCGTTCCGGGTCGGGGCAACCGGCCACTGGGGGTGAGTTCACATGCCCCCCTTCCCCTCGATCCGGCCCGGCATGACGCGCATTGCGCGTTTTGCGCCCGGCACTATCTGGAGACGCCGCCCGAGAAGGCGCGGTTGGTCAAGATCGACGACAAATTTACCACGTTGCGTCACCTTCCCTTCGACGCGCTATTCGACACGGTAGCCGAGTTTCGCCGCATCCCCAACCTGTTCGAGATCGTCTCCTTCGACTATTGGCAGAAAAACTTCGGCTATAAGCTGCCGGACGCGCTCGAAGCACACAAGCGCAACTATCTGGCTTCGGAAGCGGGCCGTTACCATGTCCTCAAGGTGGTGGAACAACGCTTGAAGGCCGCCGGGGTGGACGAAGCCGTTTGGGATCGAATGTCCCTGGACGAGCGGCTCCAGTTCGCCAACGCCTTCTTCGGCGGCGGCCACGAAGTGATCGTCGCCCGGCGTCATTTCATCGACGGCGCCACTCATGACCATCAACTGGCGTCCTCTGGCGCCCTGACCCCGGAAGAACATTACCAATATCTGCGCTTCACGATCGACGCCATGCGCGATCTCTACATCAACAATCGCTATATCCGTTATATCGCGGTGTTCCAGAATTGGCTCAAGCCAGCCGGCGCGTCCTTCGATCACCTCCACAAGCAGTTGGTGGCCATCGACGAGCGCGGGGTCCAGAACGAGGTGGAGTTGGAGCGGGTTCGGACCAATCCCAACTTCTACAACGAAGCGGCGGTCAACTTCGCCGGCTATCGCAACCTGGTGGTAGCCGAGAACGATTACGCCATCGCCTTTGCCGGTTTTGGTCATCGTTTTCCCACGCTGGAAATTTTTTCCAAGAGCGAGCGCAGTCAGCCGTGGAATCATTCCCCGGATGAACTGCGCGGCATGTCCGATCTGGTCCATGCCTGCCACGCCGCCAGCGGGTCCGAGATTCCTTGCAACGAGGAATGGTATTACAAACCGCCGGACGTGGATGTGTCCGTGCCGTGGCGGGTGCTGCTCAAGTGGCGGGTATCGACGCCGGCCGGGTTTGAGGGCGGCACCAAGATTTATGTCAATACCATCGATCCAGAGAGCTTGCGCGACCGGGTGGTGCCGAGGCTGTTCCAGCTCAAGAACGAGGGCCGGATCGCGCCGATGAAGATCGCCTTCGAGTGCGCCTGCGTGCCCAACTGCCTCCGCTACAACCCCGCCGTGCGGCAGCAGGACTCTTCCCATCCCGAATTTCCACCGCTGTCGGGTGGCCGGGGCCAGGACGGGTGAGATTGCGCTTCAAAGCGTCTTCAGCAGAGGCATCAGCTTGTATTTACGCTGGTGCTTCTGGCGCAGCGCGACCAGATAGCCGCGCCATTCCGCTTGCTGACCGAGCGCCTCATGCGCCTGCTTGACCTTGCCCAGCCACAGGACCGCGTCTTCGTAGTGGGCGGATTGTGCCCCATCCATGATCGGCTCCGCCTGCCGGCGGGCCTGGGCGATCACCCATTGCGGCTGGCGGTTCACGGCGGCGTCCATGACCCGCGCCAGGGTTCGGGGCGAGGTGTAACGTTCGGTGGCTCCGATGGCGTCTTCAACCAGGTTCTCGTACAGGAAAATCTCGATTTTGGTTTCGTTGCTGACGCGGGCTTCCCGCCGCAGGAAATCCAGCAATTCCTTGCGGAGATCAGGCCAGTCCGCTTCAGCCAACTGCTTTACCCGCTGATAGGCGGCGAGACCCGGCGCGGTGCGAAACGCGATGATGCCCGCCGCCCGCGCTCGTTCGATTTGGCCGTGAGCGGCGGCCCGGTCGCGCAGCCAGGCCGCCAGTTCGCTTTGGGGATGCGAATCGTCCAGGCCGAATTCGCTCATCCGCTCCGCAACCGTCGAAAATTCTTCATCTTGCCGTGCTCTCGTATCCAGCCGTTGCAGGCTGTGCTCGGCCACCTGGAACGCCGGCTCGATCTCGCCGTGTTCGTACAACCCCTTGACGAGTTCCAGCGCGCCGGCATCGGACAACGGCTGTTCCAGCCCGGCGCGCGTGGCTTCCTCGACCCGGCCCAATTGCAGCAGATGGAGGGCGTAAAGGTCGTACTGCTTCTCGGCCCTGGCCAGGTGGAGGTACGCCTCGTCCTGGCCGGTGCGCGCCAGAATCCGCAGCCGTGCCTGACTGACTTGTACCCGCCAGTCGTAAGGGGGCGGATCGGCTCCCCACAGGCCGCCCGGCGGGTCTTCGCCACATAGGATGGCGCCCAGGCTGGGATCGTCCCAGCCCTGTCGAACGACGATTTGCAGGTTTTCCAGGGGCTCGGCGGCGGATTCGTCGAAATCTTCGACCCAGTCCGCCAGGCGGCCCGCCCACTGTTCGCATTCGTCGGCGCTCAGGCTGGGATCGAGCAGCGCTTCGATCCAGAGCGACGCGGTTCCATCGAAAAAGGTGCTGGTTTCCTCGCCGGTCTCTTCCAGCATTTTCCAATGCTTGCTGAATTCATCGGTGACGGCTTCCAGAATCGCCAGGGCGGCGCGACCATGGCCAGCATCCAGCGCGGGCTGGGCCTGCTCCGCCAGTTCGACGATGTCATCCACCACGCCGTAACCGTCCTCGCTGTAGTCCTCGTCCCAGCCGCCGCGCGAGCGCATGGCGTTGCGAACGCTTGGCCGCAGCGCGCGGGTGTCCACCAAGGCGGCCATTGGTGCGGCGGCTCCCGTTGGCCCGGTGAAGGTGACGTAGGGCAGGGTAGCTTCGATCATGTCGCTCAGGCGCGGAATTCGATCCGCCAGTTCCAGCAGGAGCGCCTGAAGTTGCGAGCGATCCAGCGCCGCCAGCTTTTCCGCCAACGGTGAACGGATTTCCACTGCGTCCGGTTGTTTGGCGTAGGCCAGCAGGGTGGCGACGATGTGCTTGCACCAACCCCCGTACTCGTAAGGGCAGGTGCAGGTGGCATCGGTCACGCCCCTGGCGCCGAATTCGATCCACACCCGGTAGGGACGGGGCGCGTTGCCTTCGACATCGGCTTCCAGTTCATCGCCGCGCAACACCAGCGTCTCGACCGCGCCGCTCCCGAAATAGTCCTCGCCCCGGCGGATCGACCGGTCGGTGGCGTATTTGGATAACGAAGCGGGATCGAAGGCGGGAACTGGCATTGGGAGCAACCTCAATCCTTAAACATGCGAGGCAGCAACTTGACGAAATGGAAGAAACCGCGCAGGCGGTCGCCGAACGCGCGGCCGTGCAGCAGGTGCAGGGCGCCTTTCAGGCCATCGTACAGTTGCGCATCGTAAGGATGCCAGAACAGATTACGTTTGGCGAAGTGCAACAATTCGGTGGTGACGACCTGCGGCTGGGTCATCTCGTCGAAACCCAACTCGCCGTGGCTGCGGCCAATGCCGGATTCCTTGACTCCGCCCCACGGGGTTTCGGCCATGCCGTGGGTCAGCAGGTGGTCGTTGATGGTGATGACTCCGGCATGAATGCGCCGGCCCAGCGCCACGGCTTCGCGCGTGTTGCCGGACCACACCGATCCGGTCAAACCCAGGTTGGAGTCGTTGGCCAGTTCGATGGCCCGGTCCATGCTGTCCACCTTCATGATGCCCAGCACCGGCCCGAAGGTCTCCTCGCGCATCAACTCCATGGTGTGATCGACGTTGGTTAGTACCGTGACCGGATAGAAGTTGGCGTGGGCGTGGGCAGGATCGATTTTGACCTGGGCGAGAAGGGTCGCACCCTTGGCCAGGGCATCGTCCACTTGGCGCTGGATGGTTTTGAGCTGGCGCTCGGTGCACATGGCGCCGATATCGACATTGTGGTGGGTGTTCGGCCCTTGACGCAGCGCCATCACCTTCTGCTTGAGCAGGTTGATGAACGGTTCGTACGCGTCGCGGTGGACGTAGATACGCTCGACCCCGCCGCAGGACTGGCCGCTGTTTTGCAAGCCGGCCCACATCGCGCCGTTGACCGCCCGTTCGAGGTGAGCGTCCGGGCAGACCAGCATCGGGTCGTTGCCGCCCAGTTCCAGCGAGACCGGCACCAGGCTTTCGGCGGCCTTGCCCATGAGAATCTTGCCAACGGGCACCGAACCGGTGAAGAACAGCTTGTCCACATGATGGTCCGGCTCCAGCAGGAGTTGGCCGATGATGGCGCCGGGAATGTTGAGGTGGATGAACACGCCGTCCGGCAGCCCGGCGGCCTGGATCATCTCCTCGATCTTGCGCCCGACCATCTGGGTTTCCGGGGCGGTCTTGAAGATCACCGTGTTGCCGGCCAACAGCGCCGGCACGATCTCATGCATCGGAATGCCAAGTGGGTAATTCCACGGCGCGATGATGCCGATCACGCCGAAGGGAATGCGATAAATCCGGCTGCGCTTGTTCAAGAACAGCAGCGACCCGGTGCGGACCTTGCGCGGCCTGAGAAAGCGTTTGGTGTTCCTGGCGTAGTAGTCGATGGCCATGGCGCTGGGCAACACTTCGGTGGCGAGCGCCTCGACCCGGGTTTTGCCGACATCGTTGGCGATGGTTTCGCTGACGGCGTCGGCGTTGTCGACCAGATAGTCCCGGATGCGGAGAATATGGCGCACCCGCTCTTCCAGCGGCAGCGCCGCCCAAGCCGGTTGCGCGGCGCGGGCGCGGCGGAGGGCGTCGCGCGCTTCCTCGGGGGTGTTCATCCGCGAATAGCCGACGATATCGCCGGTGGCGGGATTGACGCAGACGGTCTGGCGGAGATCGAAAGTCTGGGGCGTGCTCATAACGTGTTCCTCGGGCAATCAAAGCGGACGCAGGGTAAGCGCCAGTGGACACCCTCACCCTCGGCTTCTTCCTCGCCAAGGGGAAGGAGGAGGTGCGCGATGATGGAGCGGGTCGGCGGCACGATACTTGCCGATATAGCCAGACCTTGGCGAGATTGGCTTGTAAGAGCTGGCTTTGTTGACGCGAATGCTCGGTTTTTGAAGGATTTGGCCGCGCAGGGATTTGCCCGCCGCGCCGAACGGGATTAGATTGGCGTCTTTCCGACCATGGCCGGATCTTCCATGTCCAAGATGACCAAAAGCATTTACCGCGTCCTGTTCGTCAATCAGGGCAAGCTGTACGAACTTTATGCCCGGGAGATCTATCAGGGCGAGCTTTACGGCTTCATCGAAGTCGAGGAACTGATCTTCGGCGAACGTTCGAGCGTGCTGATCAACCCGGCCGAGGAGAGGTTGCAAAACGAGTTTGCCGGCGTGAAACGCACCTTCGTTCCCCTGCACTCCGTGGTGCGGATCGACGAGGTGGAGCGGGAAGGCGTCAGCAAGGTTCGACCGGTGGAGGGCGGCGACAACGTGACGCCGTTTCCACAACCGGCGTTTCCGTCCGGCGGCGGGCGCGGCAAGGATTGAGCGGTCGGGTTGGCGATTTTTTACGAGGGGGCGGCGATGGAAACAGCGGCGTGGTGGGAAATCCTGCTGGGCGGATTGATGGCGGTGCTGGTGATTCTATGGTTTGGGCCCGGCATCAAGACAGCGATCGAACGGAGCCGCGCCGCCAAGAAGGATTGGCCGGCGGCGCTGATTCCGCTGGGGCTGGTGGTGCTGTTCGTGCTGCTGCTGATTCAGATAGTGCGCGGATAAGGAGAGCCAAGGGCGCAACGCGTTATGGAGCCTTTGGCCTTTGGCGCTCGACCTTCAGTAAAGCACCTCCAACGCGGTGATTTCGCTGGCGCGCAGGGAGAGCATCGCGCTACCGCCGGATTTGCGCAACGTGACGCGGATCACGCCTTCCGCGACGCCGTCCAGTCGGCCGCGATATTGCGTGCCGGTCGTGGTGCGCAGCTTCACGATTTTGCCGACATGCTGGCCCACTTCACCGACCGGAGTAGGGTGATAGGTCTGGTAGATTCTCTCGGCCACGACGGGAGGTGAAGGAACCGGCGCCGCCGAGGTTGTTTCCGGTTCCTGCTCCGGTTCCTGTTCCGGTTCGACATTCAGCGCCGTGGCGAACTTGGCGGCGTCCCAGTCCACGGTGAGGTCGTCGACCGCGGCTTCGTTCACCTTCATCCTGAGTCCAAGCAGCTTGACGATGTCGGCGGGGGCGTATTCGTGCAACTCGGCGGGGTCGATGGGCGCGGGGGGCATGGCCGTGATCGCCAGGGCGCCGCCCTCGATCAGATAGCGTTGGTAAGCGGCGATCAACCCGGGTCCGAGGACGACGCCGCTGGCGCGCAGGCGCTCGGCCACCCGCTGGACGTGATCGGCAAGGTACTCGGGAACGGGTTTGCCGGCCTTGGCGGCGCAGTAGACATTCCGGCGCTGGTTGAAGCCGTCGTCCCGCAGCACGAAATTCAGCTTGGCGAGCTTGGGCGTGAGCGAGAGAGCCAGTTCCGCCAACGATTCCGGCGGCTTGGCCAAGGCCAAGTCGATTTCCAGATTCAACGTCGCCCAGTCTCGCATGTTGCTGTCCATGCGCAGCTCCAGCACGTTATTTTTGGAGTCGACGCGATAGCCGATTTCCATATTGCCGACAAACCGGTCGTAGCCCATTTCCCGCCACTCGGCGACGCCGAACGCGGTGATCGGCCCGCAGCCCAGCGCGTCCAGGTGATCGAATGGCGAGTTTGCCTGAGCGCGGCCAGCGGGATCGCCGCCGAGAATGCCGCCGCTCAGCGACAGCTCGAAATCCTGAAACGATAGCGCCAGCGATTTTGGCAACTGATTTTGGCTCAGTTGCCAGCGGACATCGAGCAGGGCCAGGAAATTGGGAGTGTTGAGCCGGATGGCGCCGATGGAAATGGAATCGTTGACAAGATTGGGCCTGATCCGCAATCGGTTGACGCCCACCGAGCCGGTCGGCGATACGTCGATGCCGCCGTAGCTGATGTCAGCGAAGGGTTTGGCCATCGTCGCGATCCGGTCCACCTCCTGTTTGGTGCTGTACCACAGATAGCCGCCGGCGCCGGCGCCCAGCAGGATCGCAACGATGAGGATGACGATGGCGATATTCAACAGCTTGCGCATGGAGGGATACCCGGTAGGCTTGGTTGATCGAATCATAGTACGCCGTGGCCGGCCGTGCCGCCGATGGTAAGCGCGCCGCTCGTTTTTTGTTAAGCTTGCGCCGGTTTTTTCGTCGCGCCCGCCAGCGCTAGCCACTGGAGAGATGCCGTTGATGAATTTTGCTGGAATCGGTTTACAGCTTCCGTCGCTGCTTTTGCCCCGGACGGGCGAGGATCTGAGCAAGTGGGCGGTGGTCGCCTGCGATCAGTACACCTCGCAGCCGGATTACTGGGAGCGGGTGGACGCGCTGGTGGGCGAGGCGCCGTCCACGTTGCGGCTGATCCTGCCGGAGGTTTATCTGGGCGCGGCCGACGAAACCCAACGGATCGCGGCCATTCAAGACGCCATGCGCCGCTATCTGGCCGAGGGCGTACTGGTCGCGCAACCGCCCGGCCTGGTGCGGGTGGAGCGGGAGATGGCGCGGGGCCGGACCCGCAAGGGCCTGATCGTGGCGCTGGATTTGGAGCATTACGATTTCACCCCCGACGCCAAAACCCTGATTCGGCCCACCGAGGGCACCATTCTGGAACGGTTGCCGCCCCGCGTTCGGGTGCGCGAGGGCGCGTTGCTGGAATTGCCGCACGTTATGGTGCTGATTGACGATCCGGGCCGCACGGTGATCGAGCCGTTGTTCGCCGAGCCGCTGGAAACCCTGTACGATGTTCCGCTGATGATGAACGGCGGTCGGGTGCGCGGCGGACGGATCGAGCATCCCATGCTGATTCAATGGGTGATTGAGCAGTTGGCGCGGCTGGCGGACCCGGTGGGGTTCAACGCCCGTTACGGCGTCAGCGATGAGCCGGTGCTGCTGTACGCCATGGGCGACGGCAACCATTCCTTCGCCACCGCCAAGATCATCTGGGAGAGCCTGAAGCGCGCCGCGCCCGATCCGGCGGCAATCATGACTCATCCAGCCCGATACGCGCTGGTGGAGCTGGTCAATCTGCACGATGAAGGGCTGGAATTCGAGGCGATTCACCGGGTCGCGTTCGCCGTCGAACCCGCCCGGTTGCTGGCGGCGCTGGCGGAGTTTTTCGCGGCGCAAGGCTCGACGCTGGCGGTGCTGGATTACCCGTCGTGGACGGCGGCGCGGCAGGCGTGGCGGGAGATGCAACGGTCGCCCGGCCGCCACGTCATCGCCTTCATCAGCCAGAACCGTTACGGCGTGTTGGCCATCGGTCAGCCGCGCCTAACGTTGCCGGTCGCCGGCCTGCAAGCGTTTCTGGACCAGTATCTGCCCGGCCAACCCGGCGCGCGGCTCGACTACATCCACGGCGAGGAGACGCTGGAACAACTCAGCGCGCGACCCGGCAACATCGGTTTTTATCTGCCGGCGCTGGCCAAGGACGATTTCTTCCGCACCGTGATCCGCGATGGCACTCTGCCCCGCAAGACCTTCTCGATGGGCGAGGCCGACGAGAAGCGGTTCTATCTGGAATGCCGGCGGATCACGCCCTGACCCTTATTCCCGAACGAGAATTCCCATGTCCAAGGCTCCGGACCTTTCGCGGGTGCGCAATATCGGCATCGCCGCCCATGTGGATGCCGGCAAGACGACCCTGACCGAGCGGATGCTGTACTACGCTGGCGCCTCCCACAAGATCGGCGAGGTCCACGAAGGCGCGGCGCACATGGACTACATGGCCGAGGAGCAGGAACACGGCATCACCATCACCGCCGCTGTGACCCGACTGCCCTGGCTCGACCATCTGCTCCAGTTGATCGATACCCCTGGCCACGTGGATTTCACCATCGAGGTCGAGCGCTCGATGCGGGTGCTGGATGGCTGCGTGATCGTGCTGGACGGGGTGCGCGGGGTGGAGCCCCAGACCGAAACGGTCTGGCGCCAGCGCACCCGGTTTCATCTGCCGGCGCTGTTTTTCATCAACAAGCTGGACCGGCCCGGCGCTGATTTCGACCGCGCCATGGCGACGGTGCGCGAGCGGCTGGGCGCGGAGCCGGTGGCGGTGACCGTGCCCGCGCCGGAGTATGACGGTTCGGTGATCCACCTGATCGACAAGGCCCGGCTGCGCTTCACCGGCGACAAGGGTGAGGAGGTGCGGGCGGCGCCCTGCGATGCGGCGAGTTGGGATTGGGCGCGGCATTATCGGGAAACCCTGTTGCTGGCGGCGGCGGAAATGGACGATGCTTTGGCCGAACAGGTGTTGGCGGAGGAAGAACCGGAACCGGAAGCGGTATGGGCGGCGCTGCGCCAGACCACGCTGGCGGGCAAGGTTTGTCCCTGTTTCGCCGGCAGCGCCCTGCGCAATCAGGGGGTGCAGCCGCTGTTGGACGGAGTGGTGCGCTTGTTGCCGGCCCCGACCGAACGGCCGCCGAGCCTGGCGCATCGGCCCGATGGCGGCGAGGAATGGGTGGCGATGAATGCGAGCGAGCCGCTGGCAGCGCTGGCGTTCAAGGTGCAGATGTGGGAGGGACGCCGCCACGTGTTCGCCCGGCTGTATCGGGGGACGTTGAAGCCCGGCGACGAGGTCGCCATCCCCGGCCCGAACGGGACGCTGCGCCGGGAGCGGGTGGCGCGGCTGTTCGAGGTGGACGCCAACCATAAAACCCGGCTGGATGAAGCGACCGCCGGTCAGATCGTGCTGCTGGCCGGGCTGCGCTGGGCCACCACCGGGGATACGCTGTGCGCGCCGG
>WBUJ01000214.1 GCA_008933795.1 Candidatus Contendibacter sp.
GCCGGCGGTGGGGCGGCGACCGGCGCGACCGGCGCATGATCCTGTTTCTGCAATATTTTAGGTACAAAAATGATCGCCAGCGCCGCAATGACAGCGACGCCGACCAATCGCTGGGTCAGGCGATTTTCCAAGATCAAGTCTCCCGTGAGTGCGGCAAGGAGGAATCGGAAATCCACGGCTGGGTGGCCAGCACGGGAGCGACCACATGGAACGAGCCGAGCACGACGATGCGATCACCGGCGTCGGCCCCAGCGCGAGCGGCCTGGCAAGCACTCGCGATGTCATCGTGGGGGGCAATCGCCCGAATGCCGGTTGAACGCAAGCGGGCGGCCAAGTCAGCGCCCGTGCGTCCACGAGCGCCGGCGAGCGTGACCGGACGCCACTCGTCCACGACGCTCGCCAGCGCCTGGATCACGCCGTCGGCATCCTTGTCGGCCAGCAGCCCCATGATAGCCCAAGTGCGTCCGGCGCGGGCCCGGCGCCGCAGATGATCGGCCAGCACGGCGGCGGCGGCGGGATTGTGGGCAACGTCGAGAATCCACTCCACCAGACCGGGAATGACCTGAAACCGGCCCGGCAACCATGCCCGCGCGAGTCCGGCGCGGATGGCGACGGCGTCAACCGGCAGCCGATCGCGCAGACTGGTCAAAGCCATCAGCGCGGCGGCGGCGTTGCTCAGTTGATGCTCGCCGGCCAACATCGGCGGCGGCAGACCGTCGAACTGCGCTTCGTCCGACCGCCAGCGCCAGGTTGCGCCCGCGCGGCCAAAGTCATAATCGTGGCCAACCCGCAGCAACCGCGCGCCAATGGCGCGAGCGTGTTCGAGCAACCGTGGCGGTGGATCGGGATCGGCGCAAACCGCCGGGCGGCCAGGGCGATAGATGCCGGCTTTTTCGTAGCCGATGCTGTCGCGATCCGGACCCAGCCAGTCCGTATGGTCGAGGGCGATGCTGGTCACCAGCGCGGCGTCGGCGTCCACCACGTTGACCGCGTCCAGCCGCCCGCCGAGGCCGACTTCCAGCACCGCGATTTCCATGCCGGCTTCCCGGAACCGTTCCAGCGCCGCCAGCGTGCCAAACTCGAAATAGGTCAGGGAAATGTCGCCGCGCGCCGCGTCGATGCGGGCAAACGCTTGGCATAGCGCTTCGTCATCGGTCTCGGCTCCATCTATCCGGATGCGTTCGTTGTAGCGTAGCAGGTGGGGCGAGGCATAGGCGCCGACCCGATAGCCGGCGGCGCGCAGGATGGCGTCCAGAAACGCCACGCAGGAACCCTTGCCGTTGGTGCCGCCGACCGTGATGACCGCGAAGGGTGGGGCCTCCGGTTGCAAACGACGCAACACGATCCGTACCCGCTCCAGGCCCAGTTCGATGGCCTTGGGATGCAGGGTCTCCTGCCAGCGCAGCCACTCGTCCAGCGTGGTAAACCGCATCACTGCTCCAGCCAAGCCACGCGCCAGCCCCGTTCACGCCGCCAGCGCGGAGCGGCCAGTCAATATCGCCAGCAGGGAAGCCAGCCGGTCGCGCAGTTCGCGGCGGTCCACGATCAGGTCGATCGCGCCGTGCTCCAGCAGGAACTCGCTGCGCTGGAAGCCTTCCGGCAGTTTTTCCCGGACGGTCTGCTCGATCACCCGTGGGCCGGCGAAACCAATCAGCGCCTTGGGTTCGGCGATGTTGACGTCGCCCAGCATGGCCAGGCTGGCGGATACGCCGCCAGTCGTGGGGTGAGTCAGCACCGAAATGTAGGGAACCCCGTGTTCGGCCAGCCGGGTCAGCACCGCGCTGGTCTTGGCCATCTGCATCAGCGACACCAGCGCCTCCTGCATTCGCGCCCCGCCGCTGGCGGAAAAGCAGACGAAGGGAATGTGCTCGTGCAGGGCGATCTGGGCGGCGCGGACGAAGCGTTCGCCGACCACCGAACCCATCGAGCCGGCCATGAATTCAAACTCGAACGCCGCGGCCACCACCGGCATTCCCTTGAGCAGGCCGCGCATGGCGACCAGGGCGTCTCTTTCCTCGCTGGTTTTTTGCGCCTGCGCCAGCCGATCCCGGTATTTCTTGCCATCCTTGAATTTGAGGAAATCGGTTGGTTCAAGGTCGTCGCCGATTTCGGCGCGGTCGTGTTCGTCGAGAAAACCATGCAGGCGCTGGCGGGCGCCGAGATACATGTGGTGACCGCACTTGGGGCAGACCCGCAAGTTGCGCTCCAGTTCGGCGCGGTACAATACCGCGTTGCACTCATCGCACTTGTTCCACAGCCCTTCGGGCATCTGATGCTTGTTGCGGCCGTCGGTGCGAATCCGTGTGGGAACGAGTTTTTCGTACCAGCTCATGAAAGATGGTCAGGGATGGAAGTATGAAGAATGAGGGGTTGGGGATGATCTAGCCTTCGGCTTGGTCGGGGCGATCCATCGCTTTCCGCATGGCGCCGACCAGTTCGCCGACTTCCCGGCGCATCCGCTCCGGATCGTCCGCCAGTTCGCCCATCTTGCCGACCAGCGTGCTACCCACCACCACGGCGTCGGCGACCTGGGCGACGGCGGCGGCGGTCGCCGGGTCCTTGATGCCAAAGCCGACCCCCAGCGGCAAGTCGGTCAGGGTACGAATCTCGGCCAGCTTGTTCGCCACCTCGGCGACATCGAGCGCCGCCGAACCGGTCACGCCTTTCAGCGAGACGTAATACAGATAGCCGCGCGCCAGTCGAGCAGTGCGCTGGATGCGCTCGGCGGAGCTGGTCGGGGCCAGCAGAAAAATCGGCGCGATGCCGGCGGCCTCGAGCGGCTCGGCCAGTTCGGCGGCTTCCTCGGGCGGCAGATCCACGGTCAGCACCCCGTCCACGCCGGCGTCGCGGGCGCCGGCGACGAAGGCGGCATACCCCATGCTTTCGATGGGGTTGAGATAACCCATCAGCACCAGCGGCGTTTCGACGTCGGTCTGGCGGAATTCGCGCACCAATTCCAGCACCCCACGCAGCGACATGCCGTGGGTCAGCGCCCGCTCGCAGGCTTTCTGAATGACCGGGCCGTCGGCCATCGGATCGGAAAACGGCACGCCCAGTTCGATGAGGTCCGCCCCGGCCTTTACCAGGGCATGCAGCATCGGCACGGTCGATTCGGGCCGTGGATCGCCGGCGGTGATGTAAGGAATCAGGGCCTTGCGGCCAGCTTGGCGCAATTCCTGGAAACGGTGGGTAATGCGATTCATGCGGCGAAACTCGTTCACAGTTGAATGCCTTCCAGCTTGGCGACGGTGTAGATGTCCTTGTCGCCGCGCCCGGACAGGTTGACCACGATGCGCTGGTCGGGGCGCAGGGTCGGAGCCAGTTGGGTAACGTAGGCCAGGGCGTGGCTGCTTTCCAGCGCCGGGATGATGCCCTCGATGCGGGTCAGATCGTGGAAACCGCGCAGCGCTTCGTCGTCGGTGACGGCCACATAATGTACGCGGCCGATGTCCTTGAGCCAGGCGTGCTCCGGGCCGACGCCGGGATAATCCAGTCCAGCGGACACCGAGTGGGTTTCGGTGATCTGGCCGTTGGCGTCGTTCAACAAGTAGGTGCGATTGCCGTGCAACACGCCGGGCCGACCCGCGCAGAGCGTGGCGGCGTGACGACCGGTTGCGATGCCCGAACCGGCGGCCTCGACGCCGTAGATCGCGACTTCGCTGTCGTTCAGGAACGGATGGAACAGGCCGATGGCGTTGGAGCCGCCGCCGACGCAGGCGACCAGGGCATCCGGCAGGCAACCGTGGTCGGCCAGCATCTGCTCGCGGGCCTCGCGGCCGATCACCGCCTGGAATTCGCGCACCATCACCGGGTAGGGATGCGGACCGGCCACCGTGCCGATCATATAGAAAGTGCGGTCCACGTTGGTCACCCAGTCGCGCATCGCCTCGTTGAGCGCGTCCTTGAGGGTGCGCGAGCCGGAGGTGACCGGCTGGACGGTCGCGCCGAGCAGCCGCATCCGATAGACGTTCAGCGCCTGCCGGTGGATGTCCTCTGACCCCATGTAGACCACGCATTCCATCCCCAGCCGGGCGGCGACGGTGGCGGAGGCGACGCCATGCTGGCCAGCGCCGGTTTCGGCGATCAGCCGCGTCTTGCCCATCCGCTTGGCCAGCAGCGCCTGCCCGACGGTGTTGTTGATCTTGTGCGCGCCGGTGTGATTGAGGTCCTCGCGCTTGAGGTAGATTTGCGCGCCGCCGAGTTGCCGGCTCCAGCGCTCGGCGTGATAGAGCGGCGTGGGGCGGCCGACGTAGCGGGCCAAGTCGAGGTCCAGTTCCGCCAGGAATTCGGGATCGCTGCGATAGGCCCGCCAAGCGTCATCCAATTCGTGCAACGCCTCCATCAGGGTTTCGGCGACGAATCGGCCGCCGTAGCGGCCAAAATGGCCAGCGCGGTCGGGGAACTGGCTGTAATCCACCTTGTTACGCAGGGCTTTCGCAGTCATACACACCTCGCAAAAATGTGCGCATCAATTCGGCGTCCTTGATGCCCTTGGCCGTTTCCACGCCGCTGCTGACGTCCACCGCGTAGGGCCGGACCTGGCGGATCGCGGCGGCGACGTTGCCGGGATGCAGCCCGCCGGCCAGGATGAGCGGCTTGTGGCGTTCGGCGGGAATCCGGGTCCAGTCGAAGCCGTGGCCCGTGCCGCCCATTTGGTGGCCGCCGTGGCTGTCCAGCAACAGGCCCGCCGCGGTGGCAAACCGTCGTTCGTAGTCCAGTACGTCGGCGCCGGCGCCCATTGGTACGGCCTTGAGATAGGGCAAGCCGAACGAGACGCAGTAGTCGGGCTCCTCGTCGCCGTGAAATTGCAACAGATACGGCGGCACGCGGTCGATCGCGAGCTTCACCGCCGCGGGTTCCGCGTTCACGAACAGGCTCACCACGGCGATGAAGGGCGGCAGGGCAGCGACGATCCGTCGCGCGGTTTCCAAGTCCACGAATCGGGGGCTGGGCGGATGAAACACCAAGCCGATGGCGTCCGCGCCCAGACGGGCCGCGGCCACGCCGTCCTCGGGACGGGTGATGCCGCAAATCTTGACGCGGGTGCGGGGAATCGGGGTCATGGATCGAGGG
>WBUJ01000328.1 GCA_008933795.1 Candidatus Contendibacter sp.
ACCCCCAGGGTGGTGAAACCCCAGGTGAAGGCGTAGCCGCCGCACAGTGCGGCGGCGAGGCGGTGGGTGATAGACAAGGGCATACGGTTTCCAATAGAAGGCGGCAAGCCCGCGCCATCGAGCACGGTTGCTTCTCGTGGCATCAACTTGATCGTCATTGACTATCCGTTTCGGAAAGATTGGGAACAGGGACAACGTGGTAGCTTGGTCACCCCGCTTGCACAGAAGTCGACGCTGGCGGGACGGCGGCGAAACGTCCTGCGGAGTGAAGGCGTCTCACCGGGGAATGCTTGACGAACGATATCTCCGGCAGCATCATTGGCAATATCATGCGAGTCGTTCTGGACACCAATATTCTTGTTGCCGGTTTAAGCAGCCGACGCGGCGCATCCCACGGGCTGCTCCGCCATGTCCTGGCGCGCCGCGTGCGGATGCTGGCAGCGCCGGCCTTGTGGCTGGAATACGAAAGCGTGCTCAAGCGCCCGGAAATCGAGCGCATGCACGGCTTGTCCGGCGAAGAGGTCGATAGATTTTTGGATGCGCTCGCCATCCTGGTCGAACCGGTCAGCATGAATTACCTCTGGCGGCCGCAATTACGCGATCCCAAGGATGAAATGGTCCTGGAAACCGCACTGAACGCTGGCGCCGACACGCTGGTTACCTTCAACCAGCGCGATTTCCAGCCTGCCGCCAACAATTTTCGCCTGCGCCTGCTGTTGCCGGCCGCATGCCTTGCCCTGATGGAGAAAACGCCATGAGCCAACTCGCCCTGCGTCTGCCCGATTCCCTGCACGAACGCGCCCGCACGCTCGCCCAGCGCGACAACACCTCGCTGAACCAGTTCATCGCCCTGGCCGTCGCGGAAAAGGTTTCCGCCCTTGAAACCGCCAGCTATTTCAGCGAACGCGCGGCCCGGGGAAACCTGGACGATTTGCGCGCCTTCCTCGATAACGTGCCCGACGCGCCACCCCAACCCGGCGACGAACGCATTTAAACGGCGCCGATTCACGCCAGCAACACCCGCTGCAAGCCCCAGGCCGCAGCCGTCATCAACACCGCCCCACCGCCCAGCACCGCCCAGACGCGGGCCAGACCGGTGGCGGCGAAGGCCCACAGG
>WBUJ01000329.1 GCA_008933795.1 Candidatus Contendibacter sp.
ACCTTTGGCGGTGGTTCGCCAGCGATCAGCGCAACTCGACCACCTTCTTGCCTTCGGCTAACGCCGTAAGTAAATGCAATAACAGTGCATCAAAAGCAGCCAACAACGCCTGCTTGCGGCAGTTGCCCAAGCGTACCCAGATCAAGGGGGCGGCAACCTCCGAACGAGCCGCCAGATGCAAGAAATCCTCATCCTTGCTGACGAGCACACGACCCTCGGCAATCGCATAGTTCCAAATGCACTGGTCGCTTGCTTCCTCCAATCCCACATCGGAGACATGGCAGGCATCCAACTCCCGCGCCGCCAGCCAGCGGGCGAGCGCCGCTGGCAACTGATTATCCACCAGGAATTTCACGACGCTCGCAGGACAATGTGATCGGTCTGACGCGCGGCGTACTCCAAGGCAGCAAACAGATCGTCCCGCTCCAGCAACGGGTAGTCCGCCAAAATCTCCTCAAAGGACGCCCCGGCGCTCAACAATTCAAGAATATCCGTCACCCGCATCCGCAGACCGCGAATGCACGGCTGGCCGCCGCACTTGCCCGGTTCGATGGTGATCCGGTAAAGCCGATCAGAAGTCATGACACGCTCCTCACCCATTCGCCCGCGATCCCCTGACGCCCGTATGCCATGGCAGAGGGCGAGGGGACTGAATGATTACGAGCGAAACACTACCCTTGCGCCCGCCTGCAACAGCGCCGTCGCCCTCCTCGCTGGCCGAGGATAACACCCGCCGCCGCCGTTTTTCCACGAATGCCCGGCATGGCCTGCGACTCTTCCGGCGACTCCCGGTGTTAGAATCCTGCCCATGGGCCAAAAAGACATCATCTCCAAGGGCATTCTCAAGCGCCTCCTGCTGGACATGGCGACTTACCTGCTCCGGCTGGACCTGATCGACGCCGAACTGCTCGCCACCGAGGAACAGCGGATCGAAGACCGCCGCGCCGACTTGGTCGCCAAGGTCACTCCTGCTCGGGGCGACCCCTTTATCCTGCATCTGGAAATTCAGAACGCCAACGACGGTCAAATGCCGGTGCGGATGCTGCGCTACCTGACCGACATCCACCTGGCCTATCCGGGTAACCGCATCCATCAATGCTTGGTCTACATCGGCC
>WBUJ01000020.1 GCA_008933795.1 Candidatus Contendibacter sp.
ATCACCAGCAGGTGGGTGAAGTCGTCCGCGATGGTCTTGGAGACCAGAGGAAGCCCCAGCGTCGCGGCCAAGGCGACGGCGGTTGCTGGATCGGCGGCGGGTTCGTGGGTTATCGCGATGCGGAATGAGGCGGTGGGGCGCGAAACGGTCGGGGTCATGAACGGCATCGCCCCGTGGGGGCGGGGCGATGCGTTGGACGGGGCGAGGTCATGCCGCCTTGGGCAGCGTCGTTTCCAGCGTGGTTTGAGTCAGACCATCCATCTCGGTTTTGAAGCGGGCGGCCATATCGGACATGATTCTGACATCGTTCATCAGCTTGCGCTGTAGAGTTTGGGCGATTTCCGCCTGGCGCTTGCAGAAGTCCTGCAAGCTTTCCAGATCAGTGATTTCGGCGGCGGCCCGGAGCTGGTTGATGCCGATATCGAAATAGGTTTTCAGAGAATTCATTTGAAAAATCAATATTTTTTCCACGTTTTCGATGAACAGTTTGTTGGCCTTGATCACGGGTTCCGGTAAAGCGGGCGGGGTTTCCAGCACGTTGTTGAACAGATTGACGACCATGGTAGCCTCCTCGTCGAATGGGTAATTTATTGCATTGCAATATAGCGCGGTTGATGTTGCGATGCAACATAAGGGAGGATTTGTTTTTTCGAGGGCGACGGTCGCGGGCGACAAACCCGGGCTGCGCGGTGGAATTCACCATGCGCAATCGACCGCTTGAACTATCATTAAAGGCTTAATGAAACGGTGACACGGTTTTCGGTCAACGCGGCAATACTGCGGATAGCGGAGCGAAACCTTGAGTATCATGACGATTCCTGGATCGACCGAGCGGTTGCGCAACGACGGTTCGATTCCCCACCACGATATCGGACCGCAGGAGCGCGCGCCACGGTTGGTCCTGGTGGCGGATTTGCAAGGCCAGGAACTCAACGGCATGTTCGTGTTATCGCGACTGGCGGCGTTTTTGCGGGATATCGAGGCAGGCCGGCGGCGGGACTTGCGGTTGCGCGAGCGGGTGCTGGTAATTCCCTCGGTCGGCAATGCCGCGGAGGGGCGGGGAACGAGCGCCCAACGGATCGCGTGGTTGCGATGGGCGATGATCGAGGCGGTGGTGGCGGCGACCCAGGCGGCCTATTACCGGGTAGCGATTCATCCCAGTCTGGACGTCGAGGAGATGCCGCAGGTGCGGTTGTACGCGCCCAATGACGACGAACGCGCCAGTGCCTGTTTGTTCGGGTTGCCAGCGGTGATCGAACGGCCGCTCGAACCGGACGACGCACCCGCGTTGGTATGGGCTTGGCGGCCGCACGGCGGCGAGAATTTCGCGCTTCGCGCCGGGCAGGCCAACGGCTTGCAGACCGCGCATTGCGAGAGCCTGTTTCGCGCCCTGGTGGCGTTTCTGGATCGCACCGGCATCGTCGGCGGCTTGCGGCTGACCCATGAAGAGGAGGATCTGGGATATTTTGGCCAGCGCCAGGTTTTCGTGGTGCTGGCCGAACAGTCGGGTATTTTCTCCTCGCGCCAGGAGGTCGGGCGCTGGGTTCAGGCCGGCGAGGAACTCGGCCAAGTCTACGATAGTTTCACCGGCGGCGAACGGGCGCCGGTGGTCGCGCCGGTGGCGGGATTGCTGGCGAGCCTGCGCCGGCAGCCGCTGTTGCGGGAAGGCGATTTGGTGGCGCGGATTCTGATGCCCGCCCAGACGGTTCGGTGCGAACGGTCGCGGTTGAGGGGAGAACGGCATGAGCGACGGTTTGGTTTTCGATCCTGAGAGTCCGTTGCGGCGCTTGTTGGCGCGGGTGGTCGCCGAGACCCGCGAAACCGGCGAGACGACTGGCTGTTCTGCCTTGAGCGAGCGGGTGTTGGGGGCGTTGGCGGCGGTTCCCCGGCATTGCTTCGTGCCAGTGGCGCAACGGGATTGGGCCTATGCCGACATGCCGTTGCCCATCGGGCGCGGCCAGACCATTTCCCAGCCGTTCATCGTGGCGTTGATGACCGAGTTGCTGGAACTGGAACCGGACGCCGTGGTGCTGGAGGTGGGCACGGGGTCGGGTTATCAGACGGCGGTGTTAGCCCAATTGGCGCGGTGGGTGTACTCGGTGGAGCGGATTCCCGAACTGGCCGAAAGCGCCGCTCGTCGGTTGCAGGAGATGGGATACGACAACGTGACGATTCGCGTCGCCGATGGCGGCCAGGGCTGGGAGGAACAGGCGCCGTTCGATGGCGTCATCGTCACGGCGGCGGCGGCGGACATTCCGCCGGCGCTGGCGCGGCAACTGAAGCCGGGCGGCCGGCTGGTCGTGCCGGTCGGTCCGCCGGGCTACACCCAGGATCTACGTCTGTTGCGCAAAGACGAGCAGGGCGTGGTGCGCGGGCGCAGCGTGTTGCCGGTAGTTTTCGTGCCGCTGGTCCGCGACCGGGAGTGAACTCAGCCGGTCGGTAGCGACATGCCGGTGAGCTTCTTGAACAGCGTCACCGCGTAGGAATCGGTCATGCCGGACACGAAATCGGTGATAGCCAGCGCGCGGCGGTAGAGGTCGGCGGTGGGAACGCGGCCCGGGCCGGTGAACTGCTCCGGAATCAGGTGAATCAGCATCCGGCTCCTGGACGAGGCGTTCGGACCGTGGTCGGCGATATCGTTGACGGTGGTCACGAACGATTCCAGCAAGCCGCCCAATACCTCGAAACCGGCCGCTTCCACTTCGACCACCGGCCGGGAGACGTAAACCCGTTGCTCGCCACACTCCTTGAGGGCGCGCATGGCGTCGGCGGCGGGAATGACGTCCAGCAACTCCTCGGTAAAGGCGCCGGCCAGAATGGCGTCTTCGTGCGTCATGAAGCACTGATGCACCTGCTCGATGATGGCGCCGATGGCCTTGGCGCGCAGGTACTCGATTCTTTCCTTGGGCCGGGTGATCCGATCCATCTTGCGCCGGGCGCGCTCTGGCTCGCCGGTCAGGGGCAACAGTAGATCGCGGACTTCTTCGTAGCGCAACTGCTGGAGCCGGAAGGCGTCTTCCACGTCGATGATCCGGTAGCAGATGTCGTCGGCGGCCTCGACCAGGTAAGCGAGCGGATGGCGGCTCCAGGCGCCCGGCGCGACCGGTTCCAGTCCCAGTTGGCCGGCGACTTCCGCGAAGAGATCCAGATCGTCTTGGTAGAAACCGAATTTCTTGAAGGCGATGCCGGGCGGCGGCGCGACTGGTAGCGTCGAACCGCGCGGATATTTGGTGAAAATGCCCAGCGTGGCGCAGGTCAGTTGCATCCCACCGCGATTGTCGGGGCTTTGCAGCCGGGTGATGATACGAAAGCCCTGGGCGTTGCCCTCGAAGCGCAGGAAATCCTGCTGTTGCGCGTCGGTCAGTCGCTCCAGCACCGCACGGCCGGAAGTGGAGGCGGTGAACCAGAGACGGATGGCGTCCTCGCCGGCGTGGCCGAACGGCGGGTTGCCGATGTCGTGAGCCAGGCAGGCGGCGGCCACCACCGCGCCGAAGTCCTGCGGATAGACGCCTTTCAAGCCGTGGCGGCGAATCACGCTGTCGCCCACCATCGCTCCCAACGACCGCCCGACGCTGGACACTTCCAGGCTGTGGGTCAGACGGGTGCGGACGTAGTCGCTCTGGGACAGCGGAAAGACCTGGGTCTTGTCCTGTAGCCGCCGGAAAGCCGAGGAGAAGACGATGCGGTCGAAGTCGCGTTGAAAATCGGTGCGCGCCTCGCTGTCGGGGTGCTGGCGGGACAGGCCCGGACGGGCGCGGGAAAGCAGGCGGTTCCAGTCCATGCGGCAGGTTCGGTGAAGGGGGTGCATTCAAGCATAGCGGATTTGTCTCCGCCGCGCCCTCACCGCCGTCGCTCTGTCGCCGAGGGATGCGCTGGCGGCGACGTGATCCGACTGACCGAGCAGCGGGACGGATGACTTGCGCCAGCGCCGCCGCTACAATCCTTTCCCCCTTGATCGCCCGGCGTGGGTAATGACAGCCAGGCGGAAACTCAAAGACTGTACCCGACGGATTTGCGGGTCGACATGTACCGTGTCTTCGGGGCGGGGGGCCAGCATGTCAATGGATGGATACCAAATCCCGATCTATAGGAACTTGCTTGCGGGCAATAATCTATTGAATCGCTGGCCCAATCTGACTGGTTATGACCCAATTAAAAAGGCTAGGTAATGGAACTTGATGAGCATTTTTATCACCTTAAGGTTAAATATAAGGCGACGTCATATCATAACGATAACCTATTAAATCCTCTGTATTTAATTTTAAGAAAAGCCGATGCTAGCAAGGCACTAATTGAGGCGGAATGGCAATGGTTGAGTAACCAAGATTTGCTAGAAACCATTGAAATTATAAAGAGTGAAATAGCCCTTAGATCTGCATTATTGGAAAAGATTAATGCTGAACTAAGATCAATTATACATGATAATAATTTTTCCCATTTTTTAACAATTACCAAAACTGGGATTTATGGTATTTCGGAAAGCGAAATATTGATGAAGGCTGCATTAACTATATACAGAATTAATGCTAACGAGGTTTTAAATCATGAAGATATCACTCTCATTAACCGTCAAACAGGAATTTATATCGATGAAAAAACCTATAATCAGTTTATTTGCTTCGAAAAAATTAAGAAAAAATACAGCCTAAATAAAGATTTTCCATTTGATATGGAATTATATGGAATCTTAAAAAAAGTGGAGGAGTTGGAGCAGTTATCCGCCAAGGATATTCAATCTTTTATTGATTATAATCTCATCAACCTTTTGACTTTATATAAAGATGATTTTGTACAACTCCAGAATAAATATAAAGCAATCATAAAAGGAAAGGTAGCAGAACTTCAATTATATCCAATTCTTAAGAAACTTGATGAGAACAGGATGTTATCTTCAGATGAATTCGATTGGTTAAGGTCACAAAATTATATTGAGACGACTGCTATAGCTCGGGAAACTGAATTTGTTGCTTTAAAGAAAAAATTTGGCGCTGATCAAATTGAGGAAAAAACGCTGCCTCATCACTTGTATACGATTTTGGTAAAAATCGATTCTGATACGGCCATTAGCGAAGCGGACATAAATTATTTAAGAAAACGCATGTTTTTTAAAACGATTTGTATTGCATTAAAACTTCATTTTAAATATGAGGTCACAGAACAAATTAATAGTATGAACAGCCAGCTTTGCGAAATTTTATATAAATTGGAAATCGGCGAAAGATTGAATAACGTTGATGTTAGCTGGTTGACAAGCGAAAAGTGGTTTCGTGGAAACAGGATTTATCAGCGTTACCATTCGCTAGAGGCAATTTTTTGCGAACAAGAATACGAACGTACTAAAAATACGTGGAATATAGTTAATGCTAGTAGCCATTGGCGCAAAGCTGGTGATCCACAAAAGGCATTGAATAGTACAGATATATTATTATCTAACTCGATCAAGGAGGTAAAATTAAAAGCGGCCTTGCTTACAACTCGAGGCGGAGCCTTAAGAGATATAGGGCATTTGGATGAAACTGAGAATTTCGCCCATCAAGCGATTCAATACTACCCTAAAAGCTATCATCCATATACCTTATTAGGAGCAATTTGCTTCCAGATGGGTAGATATGGTGAGGGTGAATACTGGTTTGATGAAGCTCGGAAACGTGGTGCTCCAGAGAAAAGTGAAATCAGCGAAATTATAGGAATTTTGAAAAAAACTAGGGATAAAAAGGAACAGGAAAAGTTTTTAGCTTTTCTTAAAGAGAAATATCCAAGTTATACTAATAAGTTTAAGGCCGTCATTAGTGGTCATTCGATAAACAGTAATAACTAATGAGTGAATCAATGGACTCTCCCCAGGAACCCCTCGACGAAAACAAGCTCATCGCTCTGCGCCGCCAGAAATTGCACGAGCTGCGCCAATTGGGCCATGCCTATCCCACTGATTTCCGCCGCGATGCGCTGGCGGCGGAACTGCACGCGACTTATGGCGACAAGGACAACGCCGAACTGGACGCCGAACCGCACCGGATTCGCATCGCCGGGCGGATGCTGGCTAAGCGGATCATGGGCAAGGCCAGCTTTGCCCGGCTGCGCGACATGTCCGGCGATATCCAGTTGTTCGTCCAGAAAAATGCGCTGGGGGACGAGGGGTACGAGGCGTTCAAGGGCTGGGATCTGGGCGACATCCTCGGGGCCGAAGGCACGATATTCAAGACCAAGACCGGCGAGCTGTCGGTCAAGGTGGACGCGCTGCGGTTACTGACCAAGTCGCTGCGGCCCTTGCCGGAGAAGTTCCACGGGCTGGCCGATCAGGAAACCCGCTATCGCCAGCGCTACGTGGACCTGATCATGAACGAGTCCACCCGCGCGACTTTCACCAGACGTTCGGCCATGGTCGCCTATATCCGCGATTTTTTTAACCGGCGTGGGTTTTTGGAAGTCGAGACGCCGATGATGCAGCCGATTCCCGGCGGCGCGACGGCCCGGCCCTTCATCACCCACCACAATGCGCTGGACATGCAACTGTACCTGCGCATCGCCCCGGAACTGTACCTGAAGCGGCTGGTGGTCGGCGGCTTCGAGAAGGTCTACGAGATCAACCGCAATTTCCGCAACGAGGGGTTGTCCACCCGCCACAACCCCGAATTCACCATGCTGGAGTTCTACCAAGCCTACGCCGACTACCGGGATCTGATGGACCTGACCGAGGAACTGCTGCGCGGCATGGCGCAAACCCTGCTGGGCGACACGCTGATCTCCTATCAGGGCGAGACCTACGACTTTGGCCGGCCATTCCAGCGGCTAGCGGTGCGGGAGGCGGTGCTACGTTTTAATCCGGCTATCGCCGCCACCGACCTGGACGATCTGGACGCCGCGCGGCGGATTGCGAAAAATCTGGGGGTGGATGCGCGGCCGGAACACGGCCTGGGCCGGGTGCAACTGGATATTTTCGAGCAGACGGTTGAGCATCAATTGCGCGATCCGACGTTCATCACCGCCTATCCGACCGAGGTGTCGCCGCTGGCCCGGCGCAATGACGCCGATCCCACGATCACCGACCGTTTTGAACTGTTCGTCGGCGGCCGGGAAATTGCCAACGGTTTTTCCGAGCTGAACGACCCGGAGGATCAGGCCGAGCGCTTCCGCAAGCAGGCGGAGGCCAAGGCCGCCGGCGATCACGAAGCGATGCACTACGACGCCGACTACATCCGGGCGCTGGAGTACGGTTTGCCGCCGACGGCGGGCGAGGGTATCGGCATCGATCGGCTGGCGATGCTGTTCGCCGATGCGCCCTCGATCCGCGACGTGCTGCTATTCCCCCACTTGCGGTCAGAGTGACCGACCGCCGGCGTCGAGGCTTCAGGCCATTTGGGGGTACAGCAGGGCCACGGGGGGCGTGGACGGCAGCGGCAGGTTGGCGATGGCGCTGCGCATCGGCACGATCGGTCCGTGCTCGGGGCACTGGGCGCGAGGCTGATCGGGCCGCGCCACCACCGGCCGCTTGCAGTGCGGGCAAACCGTATGAACTGGCATCGAGATGGTCATGACTGCGATTCTCCTTAATGATCAAACTGTACTTTTAGACTCTGGTCGGCAAGTTTTGTTTTGCATTGCAGCAAATTTTGTTGCTGTATAGCCAAAGTTTTGTTCCTGCACAACGCTAAAGTGGCTACAAAATAGATTTACACGCTATTCTCAGGCGCCGGTGAAGCGGTGCCGCGCCTGCCGGGTTGGAGCGACAGCGATTCCGGACGCTTTACCGCGTTGATCGGCTGACGGAGTCGGTTGTAGGAAGGCTGGGCAGCTTTTCGCACCGCTGTCCCGATAATCCGCCGCCAGCGCCGCGCGCGCCGCCGGTTCGGCCACGGCCAGCGCTTCGATCAACCCCCGATACAGCAGATCGAACAGCCGCCCCAAGGCGAATTGATGCGTCTGCCTGGTGACGGCAAACAACCAATCGCTGAGCGTCATGAAGCGCCCGAACGGATCTTCGCCCAGCAACAGGGGGCGGGTGTGGCGAAATCGTCCCGAATTGCCGATCAAATCCCAGTAGCGGGCGAAGCGTTCCAGCCGCCGCATCGTGGCAAAGTCCAGCAGCGCCGAACACAGTAGATTGTAGGGCGGATGCGGGTTGTAGCGCAGGTCGAAGGCAGCCGTGTGATGAGCGATGGGGGTGCCGCGCAACCGTTTTAGAATGCCGACCTGGATTTCGTGCGGATCGAGCGCAGCCAGCCGGTTGAAGCCGGCGGCGAAGCTGGCCAAGTCCTCGCCCGGCAGACCGGCGATCAAGTCGGCGTGCAGATGAGCGTGGGTGTTTTGCCGCAGCCAGTGCAGGTTCTCTTCAGTCTTGCGGTTATCCTGCTTGCGGCTGATGAGCGTCTGCACGGCGGGATTGAAGGTCTGCACGCCGATCTCGAATTGCAACGTTCCCGGCGGAAACTGGACGATGCGCGTTTTGAGCGGTTCCGGCATGTGGTCGGGGATCAGTTCGAAATGCAGAAACAGCCGCTCGTCCAGTCGCTCCAAAAAGAAATCGAGAACCCGCGCGCCGACCTTGGCGTTGAGATTGAAAGTGCGGTCCACGAACTTGAAATGGCGCACGCCACGCTTGTACAACGTTTCCAGTTCGGCGAGAAAGGGGTCGAGCGGAAACGGCCAAGCGGTTTGATCCAGCGCCGACAGGCAAAACTCGCAGCGGAACGGACAACCGCGCGAGGCTTCGACGTAGATCAGCCGATGGGCGATGTCCTCGTCGGTATAGCCCTGATAGGGCAGGGTCAATTGGTCCAGCGGCGGTGGTCGAGCGGCGATGATTTTTTCCGCCGGCGGGTCATCGTGCAGCAACCGCCGGCATAGTTGCGCAAACGCCAAATCCGCCTGACCTGTAATCAGGTAATCCGCCAGTTCCACAATGGGTTGTTCCTCCCATTCGTGGCTCACTTCCGGGCCACCCAATACGATGATTAACTCTGGACGCACTTTCTTGAGTAGGGCGACGACCTGGGCGGTTTCCGCCACATTCCACAGGTAGACGCCGAAACCGACGATGCGCGGTTGTTCGGCCAACAACGCTTCGGCGATGTCCAGCGGGCGCTGGGCGATGATGAATTCCTGGATGGCGGTACCCGCCTGCAACGCGCCCATATTGGCCAGCAGATAGCGCAATCCAAAAGAGGAATGGAAATAACGGGCGTTCAGAGTGGACAGCAGGATGGCGGGCATGGCGGGTTGGGTGGTTAGGAACCGTGTATTTGGATAAGGCGTCGATGCAGTAAGCCAGCGCGGCGGCCTCGGAGGCTATAGCGATCCTATCTGATTTGTGGAATCACCGTTTCGAACCACCCCGGCGCTACGCGCCACCCCTCCTTATCCAAGGAGGGGAAATTCCACAACCTGTATAGGAATGCTATATAATGGACCCCGAATTTCGGACAGATAAATAAGGGATTTCACTGACCAAGAAAGCCATGCGTGAAATCGAGAAAAACTAGAGAGGAACTTGGTTTTACCAAAATGGGATATTATGATTAAATCGGCTGAATCGGTAAATTATTTATAGGAATTCACCTAAAGTCGAGTCCGTCAAGGTGGGGTGGATTTTGGAGGGCGAACTTCGGTTTGGACGATTGCTCCATATCACGGGCGGCGGCTCCAAGACGCCCCTTTCGGTTAACGCATCCAGAGCGGTCTCCAGCCTTTGCAATCACACCGAACTGTTGCGATCCGCCGCCGTTTGCTGGTCGTAGCGCAGTTGCACCGCCTCCGCGCCCGCCAGCTCGCGCAGTCGTTTGAGTAACGCCTCACCGGGCTTGACCCGCCAGTTCGGACCGAACGCCAGTTCCACCCGCGCGCCAGCGCCAACATAATCCACCCAGACCGCGCAACGGCCATCGGCGCGATGCTCCGTCAAGACATTGGCCAGCCGCCCAAGCACGCCTGACTCGCACCGCCGCGCATCCAGACGCAGCAACAGACGGCGGGCGTATTCGGCGCGCGCCCCGTCCAAGTCCAGCACTCGTTCGACATTCAAGCGCGTGGTCTGGTTGAACTCGTCCCAACCCAGCGTCCCGTGCGCCAGCAAAATAGCGTCCTCGACAATCAGCGGCCGGTGCCGCTCGTACACTTCCGGGAAGATGCGAACTTCGATCCGCCCGCTGTCATCGTCCAGGGTCACGAAGGCCATCCGCCCACCCCGATTGGCGTTGCGGGTGCGCACGCTCACCACCAGCCCGGCGATCAGCACCGAGCGGTCGTTACCCCGACGCGGGGAACCGCCATTCTCGTTCAGATCGTGCAGCCGGGTGGCGTGGAGCGCGGCCAGTTCCGCCGCCACCCGACTGATGGGATGACCGGTCAGATAGACGCCCAGCGTTTCCTTCTCGCCGCGCAACCGCTCCTCTTCGTCCCACTCTGGAATTTTGGCGATATGCAGCGGTCGGGCCGGCGTTTTCTCAGCGGCGGCCAGCCCGAACAGATCGTTCTGACCGGCGGCGTCGTTGCGGGAATGCTGCTCGGCCAATTGCAATGCTTCCGGCAATTGCGCGGCCAGCGTCGCCCGGTTGGGACCGAGCGCGTCGAACGCTCCGGAGCGGATCAGCGATTCCAGCACCCGGCGGTTGAGCTTGCGCAAATCCACCCGCTGACACAGGTCGAACAGGTCGCGATAGGGACCGCCCTGCTCCCGCTCCTGGACCAACGCCTCGATGGCGCCCTCCCCCGCGCCCTTGATCGCACCCAAGCCGTAGCGGATTTCGCTGGGTGCGCCGACCGTGAAGCGATACTCGGATACATTGATGTCCGGTGGCGCCAGCTCGAGACCCATGCGGCGGCATTCCTCGATGAACACCACCACCTTATCGGTCTTGTCCATGTCCGAGGACAGCACCGCCGCCATGAACGCCGCCGGGTAGTGCGCCTTCAGCCACGCGGTCTGGTAGGAAACGAGGGCGTAGGCGGCCGAATGTGACTTATTGAAGCCATACCCCGCAAATTTATCTATTAAGTCAAATAGGTAAGATGCAGTTTCCGGCTCGACCCCGCGATTCGTCGCGCCTTTGACAAATCCATCCCGCTCCTTGGCCATCTTCTCGGCGTCTTTCTTGCCCATCGCCCTCCTCAGCAAATCGGCCCCACCCAAGGTATAGCCCGCCAACACTTGGGCGATCTGCATCACCTGTTCCTGATACAGGATGACGCCGTAGGTCGGTTTGAGAATGGTCGCCAGCGATGGGTGGGGATATTCGATGCGGGCACGGCCGTGTTTGCGGTCGATGAAGTCGTCCACCATGCCCGATTGCAGCGGTCCGGGACGGAACAGCGCCACCAGCGCTACGATGTCCTCAAAGCAATCCGGTTGCAGGCGGCGGATCAAGTCCTTCATGCCGCTGGATTCCAACTGGAACACCGCCGTGGTCCGATGACGTTTCAGCAAGTCGAACGTCTCGGCGTCGTCCAGCGGAATCGTTGCAATATCCAGCGGCGCCTCGCCCGTGGCCTTACGCTGCCGGTTGATGGTCTGGATCGCCCAATCGATAATCGTCAGCGTGCGCAGCCCCAGGAAGTCGAACTTGACCAGTCCGGCCGCTTCCACGTCGTCCTTGTCGAATTGGGTGACCAGACTCTGATCGCCTTCTTCGCAGTAGAGCGGCGAAAAATCGGTCAGGTTGGACGGCGCGATCACCACCCCGCCCGCATGCTTGCCGACGTTGCGCGCCAAACCCTCCAACTTGCGGGCCAGATCGATCAGCGTCCGAATTTCCTCATCGTGCTCGTACAGCCGACGCAGTTCCGCTTCCTGCTCAATGGCCTTGTCGAGGGTGATCCCCAACTCGAACGGAATTAGCTTGGCGATACGGTCCACAAAACCGTAGGGATAGCCCAGCACCCGGCCGACGTCGCGCACCACCGCCTTCGCCGCCATGCTGCCGTGAGTGGCGATCTGCGACACCCGGTCGCGGCCGTAGCGCTGGGCGACATATTCGATCACCTTGTCGCGGCCCTCCATGCAAAAATCGATATCGAAGTCCGGCATCGATACCCGTTCGGGATTGAGGAAACGCTCGAACAGCAGTTCGTAGGCCAGCGGATCCAGATCGGTGATGCCGAGGGCGTAGGCGACCAGCGACCCGGCGCCGGAACCGCGCCCCGGCCCGACCGGCACCCCGTGCTCGCGCGCCCACTGGATGAAATCGGCGACGATCAGGAAGTAGCCGGGAAAGCCCATCTGGATGATGACCTTCAGCTCCACCGCCAGTCGTTCGTCGTAGGGCCGGCGGCGCTCGGCGAAATCGGGGGCGGTAGGGGCGAACAAACGCCGCAGCCTCTGCTCCAGTCCGGTCTGGGCCAAGGCGGAAAAATAGGCATCGACGGTCATGCCCGCCGGCGCCGGAAAATCCGGCAGCACGTTTTTCCCCAGTTCCAGCCGCAGGTTGCAGCGGCGAGCGATCTCGACGCTGTTCTCCAGCGCCTCCGGCAGATCGGCGAACAGCTCCGCCATTTCCGCCGGAGTCCGTAAATACTGCTGGTCGCTGTAGCGGCGTGGCCGGCGCGGATCGCCCAACATCGCTCCATCATGAATGCACACCCGCGCCTCGTGCGCTTCGTAATCCTCGCGCTGGAGGAAGCAAACCTCGTTGGTCGCCACCACCGGCGTCCCGGTCGCGGCCGCCAGATCCACGGCGGCATCCAGATACTCCTCCTCTTGCGGTCGGCCGGTACGTTGCACTTCCAGGTAGAAGCGGTCCGGAAACAGTTGCCGCCAGTCCGCTAGCCAGATCCGGGCCTGCTCCAGACGGTCGTTCAGCAACGCTTGTCCCAGTTCGCCCTCGCGGCCGCCAGACAGCGCGATCAAGCCATCGGTGTTGCCGCGCAGCCAGTCGTAGTTGATCGCCGGCACGCCCTTCTGCTGACCCTCGAGATAACCGCGGCTGACCAACCGGGTCAGGTTATGGTAGCCGCTCAGGTTTTGGCACAGCAGCACCAGCCGCGCCGGCTCCTCGCTCCGCCGCACCCACGTCTCCACGCCGACGATGGGTTTGATCCCGGTCCCCAGCGCGGCCTTGTAGAACTTGATCAGGGCAAACAGGTTGCTCATGTCGGTCACCGCCACGGCCGGCATTCCACCGGCGGCCACCTGTTTGACCAAACTCTTGACGCGGATCAGGCCGTCCACCAGCGAGTATTCGGTATGCAGGCGCAAGTGAACGAAATGGGCGGTCATGCTCGCGCCTCGATGACGGTTTGCAGCGCGGCGACGACGGGGGCATAGGAACGGCGGTGTTCGGGACACGGACCGAGGCGGCGCAGGGCGTCCAGGTGGGCGGCGGTCGGATAGCCCTTGTGCTGGGCAAAACCGTAGTCGGGATAGCGCTCGTGCAGTTGGCGCAGTTCGGCGTCCCGCGCGACCTTGGCCAGGATCGAGGCGGCGCCGATCACCGGCACGGTGGCGTCGCCCTTGACGATGGCCCAGCAGGGACAGGCCAAGCGCGGACAGCGGTTGCCGTCCACCAGCGCCTGCTCTGGAGCGACGCCCAGAGCCGCCACCGCCCGCTGCATCGCCAGCAGAGACGCTTGCAGGATGTTGACGCGGTCGATCTCGGCGACTTCGGCCCAACCCAATGCCCAAGCCAGCGATTTGGCGCGAATTTCATCCGCTAGCCACTCGCGCCGGGCGGGGCTGAGTTTTTTGGAGTCGGCCAAACCCACGATCGGGCGGGACGGATCGAGAATGACGGCGGCGGCGACGACGGGACCGGCCAGGGGACCGCGCCCGGCTTCGTCCACGCCCGCGACCAGGATGAAATCGGGCATGTTGGCAAGCAAACTGATGTCAGGAAGGGCAAGGATAAGAAGTTTAGCGCCGCTGGCGATGCTTCGCCGCCTCAACCCAGCAAAACCAAGTTGGATCGCAGCATCAACCAGGTGGCCAGCGCGTAAAACAGTCCGAAACCGATGAGCGCCAGCGCCGTCAACTGTCGAACCTCGCTGGGAATCACCGCTTGCAGGCTGGCGATGCGGCGGAACGGCGCAATGACGCCGGCGCTCAGTCCGAGCGCAGCGGCGGCGAACAGCGGCAGGTACAGCGCATAGCCGACGTAGTCGTAGCCGACCTTGAGTAGACAGAACGGGCAGTGGTGGTTGGGGTTCTCGTACACGTACAGCGACAGGAAGGCGATGATGGCGGTGATGGCAACGCCGAAACCCAATAAGCTGCTGGTGGCGAACAGTGGTCCCAGGCGCAACCAGCGCAGGAACAGCAATCCCGCGATCAGAATCAACCCCGCCATCCCATAAAACAGCACCAGCGTCGGCCACGGCGGCAATCCCGCCAGTTCCGCCGCTACACCCTTGCTCTCCGAACTGAACAGCGAACCGCAGCAGGAGGTAATCACCTCCGGCGTCAGTCCCAGGAAATAACTGGTCTGCACCACCCCTTCGGCCACGGTCAGCGGCGCGATGACCATGAGCAATCCGTATTTCACCCGCACCAGCGGATAGTCGTAGCCCCGGTTGTCCACCCGGTTCAGCAGCAGCCACAGGGCCGCCAGAAAGAACACCGCGATCTTCAGCAACAGGGTCGGAAAGCCGAACGCATTGACGTTCAGCACGCCAGTAGCGCACATCGCGCCGACGAACTGGCTGGACAGGCTTTCGGCGGTATGGACGAACAGCAACAACGACAACAACTCCGCGCCCAGCGCGAATCCGAGCAGGGTGGAGATCAGATAGGTTTGCCGCTCCATCCGCAACTGCAATTCGCTGCCGCTGTGAATGTCCCAGCGGCGCAGAATCCGCCCGGCGAACCCGCTGGCCAGCAGCACCGTGCCGGCGACGCTGAGGGCGATGCCTTGCAGGGCGACGATGGCGGGCGTGATCAGCATCGGCGGTCTCCAGCAATTTGGCCGTCGTGGACTTCGATCACCCGGTTGATCTGAGTGGCCTCGAACACCAGCGGATCGTGGCTGCTGATGAACACCGTCCGGCCCTGCGCCGCCAGTTCGGCCAGCAGCGCCAGCACTTCCCGCGACAGGGCGCTGTCGAGGTTGGCGGTCGGTTCGTCGGCGATCAGCACCGCCGGGTCGTTGATCAGGGCGCGGGCCAGCGCGGTGCGTTGCGCTTCACCGCCGGACAGCCATTCCACCTTGCTGGTCGCCTTGGCCGCCAAGCCAAAACGGTCGAGCAGCGCGTGGGCGGCATCCATCAACTCGCGGTGGGGTCGGCCCAGCGGATAGGCCGGCAGCATCACGTTTTCCAGCACGGTCAGGCCGCGAATCAGGTTGAACTGCTGGAACACGAACCCGAAGGTATGGCGCCGCACGTCGGTCAGAAACCGCTCCGGCAGGTTGGACAGCAACCGGCCATCGAGCGCGATCCGCCCGGCGGTAGGCCGCGCCAGGCAGCCGACGAGGGTCAGCAGGGTGGTTTTCCCCGAACCGCTCGGTCCCTTGAACACGGTGACGCCGCCGCGCTCCAGCCGCAGGCTAACGCCGCGCAGCGCCCGGCACTCGTTGGGCTGGTTCTGATTGAAAGTCTTGCTGACTTCGGTCAATTCGATCATCCGCGCATCACCGCATCGGGATCGGCGGTGGCCGTCCGCCAGATCGGAATCAGAGTAGCGACGATGTAGGGCAGCACGCTGACCGCCAGCAGCACCAGGATCAGTTGCATGTCCACCGCCGGCGTCAACTGGAGTTCGGGATACAGCACCGCCCAGCCTTTCAGCACCGGCCCGAACAGCGCCGCGCCGGCGTAAAACACCTGATGCCAGGCCAGCGCATAGCCGGCGAGAAACGCAGTCAGCGACAACAGTGCGCCCTCCCACAGCTTCATCCGCAGAATATCGCCGGTTTCCCAGCCGATGGCCTTGAGAATGCCGATTTCGCGCTTTTCCTCGGCGCTGAGGCCAGCCGCTTTGTCCCAGGCCAGGATCATGAACGCCAGCAGCAGCGCACCCAGCGTGAGGAACGCCAGGCCCTCGCGCCAGTTGAACACCGCGTCGTAGGTGCGCAGGATTTCCGCCCGCAGGATCGGCCGGCTGTCCGGCAGGGCGAGCGTGATTTTTTCCGCCACGGTGCGCGCCTCGCGGGGATTGCGCACCGTCAGCGCCACATCGGTATAGACATCCGGTGGGATGGCGAACAGGGCGCGGTAGCCGGCTTCGGAGAGCAGCAGCAGATCGGCGCTCAGCAGTTCCGAGGCGGATTCCAGCAGGCCGGTGATTTTGAGCGGCAGGGGTTGCCCGTTGGCGGCGCGCAGACCGAGATAGTCGCCGACGCCGATTTGCCGGACCCGCGCCAAGGCCGCGCCGACCACGATCTCGTCCGCCGCCAGTCCCCGCTCCGGGGCGACCATCAGGGTGTAGTTGGCCTTAACCGCCGGATCGTAGTAATAGCCCCACAGCCGGCCCTGGACTGCGCTGACGCCCCGGATGCGCCGCAGACGGTCGAGCCAGGCTGCCGGCGCCAGGTCGTGCCGCCCGGCCACCAGCCGTTGCACGATTACCTCCGGCGCGTCTTGCAGCAGCGTCGCGGCTTCCCGCCGCAAGCCCTGACTGAGCAGCAGCACGGAACTGAACAGGAACACCAGCAGGGTGTAGACCAGCAACAGGCCGAGGTTGCGGGTCTTGCGGCGCAGCAGGGCCGCGAGGGTGTAGTCAATCAGATATCTCTGCCGTTCGAGGAAGGCGCGCATGGTCGGTAGGGAAACAGAAACAGGGAACATGGACGACGAAACGGTAGCACAATAGCAGGCGTCCAAACCCTCTGGCATTGATCATTCTCAGGATTTCCGCACCATGAAGAAACTTGTGCTGTCCCTGCTGTTGTGGCTGGGCGCTTGCGCCGTAGCGCCGCCCGAGGGCGTGACCCCGATTGCCGGCTTCGATCTGAACCGCTATCTGGGTCACTGGTACGAAATCGCCCGGCTGGATCATTCCTTCGAGCGTGGCTTGAGCAACGTCAGCGCGACGTACAGCCTGCGCGAGGATGGCGGCGTCAGGGTGCTCAATCGCGGCTACGACGACCGCGCCGGGGCTTGGAAGGACGCTGAAGGCCGCGCCTATTTTACCGGCGAACCGACCGTCGGTTCGCTGAAAGTGTCGTTCTTCGGGCCGTTCTACGGCGGTTATCACATCGTCGCCCTGGACCGGGCGAATTATTCGTGGGTGATGGTCAGCGGCCCCAGCCGGGAGTATCTGTGGATTCTGGCCCGGACCCGCCAGTTACCGCCTCCCGTGCTGGACGAATTGCTGAAACAGGCGAAGGCGCTGGGCTTTGCCACCGATCAACTGATCTGGGTCAAACAGGACCGGGACGACGCCTGAAACGGTTGCGTCGTCCCTGGCGTCTCAATCCTTCAGCGTGCCCAGGAATTTAACGATTCGAGCGCGCTCCTCGGGATCGGTCACGCTGATCGTCTTGCTGGTGCCCGGCAGGAGTTTACTGGGGTTGGTCAGGTACGCGTCCAGCTCCTTGGCTGTCCACGTTCCTCCCGCCTGGGCCAGCGCGAAGGAATAACCATAACCCTTGGCGCTCGCCTTGGGCGCGCCGACGACGCCCCAGAGACTGGGCGCGACCCGCCAGGGAGCGCCTTCCTCCAGGTTGTGGCAGACGACGCATGAACCGGCCGGTCCGTCCCAGCCCGCTGGCTTGGCGGCGTACCGGAGATCTTCCTGGGCCGAGACAGGCGAGACCAAGCGGACAAAAAGACCCGAGACCGGGTCGATGACCCACAACAATCCACCCACGACGAACAAGGCGATGGCGATGGTTGCAATCGGCCGAACCCACTGCGTTTGCATATTGCAATCCTCCATGCTGGTTTCGCTTGACGAAATTTGAACTATATTTTTCCAAATTAATTATAGCGGCTGGTTTCGAGTATCCTCGCGCACTGACCGAAAGCCGGTTTCTTCCTGATTGGAGCCAAAGGTCGACCTTGAGTGCGTAACCATTCTAATAATAGCAGTTAAGGAGGATGGCGATGGCGGAGCAAGGTGGAGGCATGTCGGGCCTCGGTTGTCTCGGTTGTTCGTTGCGCCAGCGCAATGAGTGGTGCGTTTTAAGCGAGGAGGAAACCCGGATCCTCTCGCGCAACCTGAAGAAGCGGCAGTATCGGGCGGGCGAGACGATTTTCTCGGCGGGAGAGCCAAGTCATGGCATCTACTGCGTAGTCTCGGGAGCAGTGGCCATTCGCAAGGGCGATGGGGAGGGCAACGCGGTCCTGCTGCGACTTGCCTATCCTGGCGATACCTTGGGTTATCGGGGCCTGCTGCTCGGGGAAAATCGCCGCTACAGCGCCGAGGCGCTCGGGCCGAGCAAACTCTGCTTTGTCGACCAAACGGTGACGAGGTTGCTGCTTGACCGAAACTCGGCGCTGGGACGGCAGTTTCTGCGTCGCATCGCCGCCGACATGGACGAGGCGCACGATCATTTGGTCCGCAACGCCACTCTATCCAACCGCGGCAAGTTCGTTTATCTCCTGCTGGCCTTGATGAACCGCCACGGCCGCACCGCTAGCGATGGCAGCCGGTTCATGGAATTGCCGCTCTCGCGGCGCGATCTCGCCTCGATGATCGGCGCCCGCCACGAAACTCTGTCGCGGATCATCGGCCGACTCGAGGAAGACGGCTTGGCTCGCTTTTCCGGGCGCACCGTGCATGTGATTCAGCCACATTCGCTGTTCCGGGAGATCAGACCGCCGACGCTGCTCGATTGACGGGCTGGTTCGGAGCGCATGGACCCTATCCGCATCGGCCGCCATTTTTCGCCTGATAAAAAATCCTCAAAATTTGACCATCGTCAATTAACCCGGTCACCGCTCTACTAGATTTCATCGATAACCAGTCCGGAAAGAGGGGCGTATTGATGGATTCTTTTAGCAATCATGATCTTGAAACCCATGCGGTTCAGGACCTCGACGGCTATCGGGGCGCGCTGGGCGGTCTCACCCGCCGCCAGTTCCTGAAATACTGCACCGGAGTCGCGGCGACCCTGGGCCTGTCCTCCCTGATGGGCATCCGGATCGCCGAGGCCGCCACCGCCGCCAAGCGACCGCCCGTCATCTGGTTGTCGGCGCAGGAATGCACCGGTTGCACCGAGTCGCTGTTGCGCGCCTACCATCCGACGCTCGAAACCCTGATTCTCGACATGATCTCCCTCGATTACCACGAGGCCCTCTGCTCCGGAGCCGGTCATCAGGCCGAGGCGTACAAGGCCAAGTCGATGAAGGAGAACTGGGGCAAGTTCGTGCTGGTGGTGGACGGCTCGATCCCGACCAAGGATGGCGGCATTTACTGCATGGTCGCCGGCAAGCCGATCCTGGAAGCCGTCAAGGAGGCGGCGGAAGGCGCGGCGGCGATCATCGGCATCGGTTCCTGCGCGTCTTGGGGCGGCGTTCCGTCGAGCGATCCCAATCCGACCCACGCCAAGCCGGTGCATGAAGTATTGCCCGGCAAGACCGTGATCAACATCCCCGGTTGCCCGCCCAATCCCTACAACTTCCTCTCCACCGTCCTCTACCTGCTGACCTTCGGCAAACCGCCGGCGCTGGATGCGAAGAACCGACCCAAGTTCGCCTACGGCCGACTGATTCACGAAAATTGCGAGCGGCGCCCGCACTTCGACGCCGGCCGTTTCGCCCTGGAATTCGGTGATTACGGCCATCGCCAGGGTTTCTGTCTCTACAAGATCGGTTGCAAGGGGCCGGAAACCCACGCCAATTGCCCGACCATCGGTTTCGGCGACGTGGGCGAGGGAAACTGGCCGGTCGGCATCGGCCATCCCTGCTTTGGCTGCACCGAGCAGGGTGTAGGCTTTACCAAACCGCTCCATGCGCTCGCCAAGGTCCAAACCTACACGCCGCCGACCGCCTTCCCGGCGGTGAATGCGCCGAAGGGCGAGGGCGTTAGCCCGGCCGCCGCCGCGGTCGTCGCTGGTGTCGCCGGACTGGCGGTGGGAGCAGGCGCGATGGCCTTGCGCGGCATGGATGGCGGGGCCGACTCCAGCGCCGACCAGCACGGCGATGACCGGTGAGAGGTGCGCCATGGACATGAGCCGCAGACAATTCTTGCGGGGCGCCGCCGGAGCGGTCGCGACCGCCGCCGCCGCGCCCGTCGCCGAGGCCGCTGCGCCCTTTGCGCCGCGCGAACCGAAGCAGTTACCCCCTAAAGCCATCGGGATGCTGTACGACTCGACGCAGTGCATCGGTTGCAAGGCCTGCGTCGCCGCCTGCAAGGAGGCTAACGGCAAACCGGTCGAACAACCGCAACATCTGGCCCAATGGAACGAGGGCGCCTGGGACACGGCGGAAGACATTTCCGGCAAGACCCTGAACGTGATCCGGGTCTATCAGAACGGCGCCATGGCCGAGAAGGATCGGGAGGTGAACGGCTACGCCTTCGTCAAGCGTCACTGCCTGCATTGCGTCGATCCCTCCTGCATCTCGGTTTGTCCGGTCAGCGCGATGCAAAAAAACCCCGTAACCGGCATCGTCACCCACAATCCCGATGCCTGCATCGGTTGCCGCTACTGCGTCTACGGCTGTCCGTTCAACGTTCCCCATTATCAGTTCGACGAGCCGTTCGGCCGGATCGCCAAGTGCCAGCTTTGCAGTCACCTGCTTGCGGAGAACCCGTTATTTTCCAGCCGCGACAATGCGGCGGTCGCGGCGCAAGCCGGAACCTCGGCCACGGCCTTGTGGAAAAAAAGCCGAATTCCGGCCTGTTGCGATGTGTGCCCGACCGGGGCGTCGCTGTTTGGCTGGGTCGAGGAATTGCAAGCCGAGGCGGAACGGCGACTAGCCCTCAAACCCGGGGAGATGTACGAGTTCCCGCGTGGTCTGCTGGGTGGCGACCGCCCGGCTCAGGCGGCGCCGATCGGTCACTATCAGCCGCACATCTACGGCGAACAGGAAAGCGGTGGCACCCAGGTGCGCTATCTGACCGGCGTGCCCCACGAGAAACTGGGTCTGCCCAAGCTGCCCGATCACTCCTTCGCTGCTGTTTCCGAGGGCATGCAGCACACCCTGTACAAGGGCCTGATCGCACCGGTGGCGTTGCTGGGTGGCTTGGTGTTCCTGGCCCGGCGCAACGCGAGGGAGGACGACGAGCGGAAGAACGACGAGGAGCGGCCATCATGACAGCGATCACCCACCGGCCGCTCGGCGGCCATATTGTCACCAAGCCCTTCCTTATCCTGGGCGTTTTCGTGCTGATCGCGGCCTATTTCATTTTGCGCCGCTTTTTGTTTGGGATGGGCGACGTATCGAACATGAGCAACGGTTATCCCATCGGCACCTGGGTAGTGCTGGATGTGGTGATCGGCACGGCCTTCGGCTGCGGCGGTTTCGCCATGGCGTTGCTGATCTACATCTTCAACCGCAAGGCCTACCACCCGCTGATGCGTCCCGCTCTGCTCGGCGGGGTGTTCGGCTACACCCTAGCCGGTCTCGCCGTGATGATCGACCTGGGCCGCTACTGGAATGCCTTCAACCTGCTGATGCCCTGGTACGCCCAGCCCAATTCGGTGATCTTCGAGGTGGCGTTGTGCGTCATGGCCTACATCACCGTCCTGTGGCTGGAGTTCTGGCCGGCCTTTTTGGAACGCATCCCGTCCGAGTTCAAGCAACGGTTCGGGCTGGATAAACTATACGTTTTTCTCAAGCGTTACATGTACGTGCTGGTTGCATTGGGCGTGTTGCTGCCAACCATGCACCAATCCTCGCTGGGCTCAGTATTGTTGATTCTAGGCTACAAGCTTTCACCGTTGTGGAACACAACCTGGCTGCCGCTGCTTTACCTGATCTCGGCGCTGGCCATGGGCTACGGCGTGGTGATGCTGGAAGCCACCTTGGTCAACCGAGCCTTCAAAACCCCATCCGAGGCGGCGTTGTTCGCGCGGTTGGCGCGCGTCGCCGCCGGCTTGCTCGTGGGTTTTCTACTGCTACGCTGGGGCGATCTGACCTATCGCGGCCATCTGGGTCTGGCCTTCGTCGGCGATTGGGACGGCAATCTGTTCCTGATCGAAACCGTGCTGTTCCTCGCCCCGATTTTCGTGCTCCTCTCGCGCCGCCGCGCCAGCCAGCGCTGGCAATTCCTGGCAGCGGTTTGCCTGCTCGCCGCCGGTTCGTTGTACCGGCTCGACTCCTACTTGATGGCCGTGCAACCCGGCAACGGCTGGACCTACTTCCCCTCGGCGCCGGAGCTGCTGATCACCATCGGCGTCGTCTGCCTGGAAATCATGCTGTATTTGCTGTTCATCAAGACCCTGCCGGTATTGCCCGGCAGCACCGCCGAATCCCATGGGAGGCCGTCGTGACCCGAATAACCATTGATCCCATCACCCGCATCGAAGGTCATCTGCGGATCGATTGCGAGGTCAACGATGGCAAGGTGAGCAACGCTTGGTCGTCGGGGCAGATGTGGCGCGGCATCGAGGTCATCCTGCAGGGCCGCGACCCGCGCGACGCCTGGATATTCACCCAGCGCATCTGCGGCGTATGCACTACGGTTCACGCCATCGTGTCGGTGCGCGCGGTCGAGAACGCCCTGAATCTGGAAGTGCCGCTCAACGCCCAGTACATCCGCAACATGATCATCACGGCGCACGGCATCCACGATCACATCGTGCACTTCTATCAACTGGCGGCGCTCGATTGGGTCGATATCGTCTCGGCGCTCTCGGCCAGTCCCGAGGGGGCGGCGAAACTGGGCGCCAGCCTGTCCGACTACCGGCGCAACGGTCTGCCGGAAATCCGCCAGATCCAGGAAAAACTCAAGGCGTTCGTCGGCACGGGGCAACTGGGCGTATTTGCCAGCGGCTATTGGGGCCACCCGGCGATGAAGCTGCCGCCGGAGGTCAACCTGCTGGCCGCGACCCACTATCTCCAAGCGCTGGAATATCAGCGGATCGCGAACCGAATCGTCGCTATTCTCGGTTCGAAAACGCCCCACATCCAAAACCTCGCCGTCGGCGGGGTGGCCAATCCGATCAATCCCGACAGCCAGTCCACCCTGACCCTGGAGCGGCTGTTCGCCATCAAGGCGGAGATCGACAAGCTCGGCGAATTCGTCAACAAGGCGATGATCCCGGACGTGGCGGCGGTCGGTGCTTTGTACGCCGACTGGACCCAGTACGGGGCGGGCGTCACCGATTATCTGTCGGTGCCCGATCTGCCGCTGGACACCAAGGGGACCCGCTTCGAACTGCCCGGCGGCTACATCGCTAAGGGCGACTTGGCGACGTTCAAGCCGATCACCAGCTATCAGGACGGGTTTTTCCGCGACGGGGTCAAGGAGAGCGTCAAGCACGCCTGGTATCGCTACAAGGGCGGCAGCGAGGCCCGCCATCCCTACGAAGGCCAGACGCACCCGCAGCACACCACTTTCCAGGACGACGGCAAATATTCCTGGGTCAAGGCCCCCACGTTTTACGACAAGCGGGTCCAGGTGGGACCGCTGGCCAACGTGCTGGCCATGGTCGCCGCCGGTCACGAGCCGACCAAGCGCCATCTCAATCGGGTGCTGGAGATCGCCAGCGCGGTCGCGGGGACCCAGATTCCGGTCGAGGCGCTGCATTCAACCATCGGCCGCATCGCCGCCCGGGCGGTGCGTTGCGCGGTGCTGCTCGAATCGCTGCAAAATCAATGGCAATTATTGATCGACAACATTGCCAAGGGCGATTTAGCCACCTTCAATCGCCCGGTGTTTCCCAAGGGCGAGATTCGCGGCTTCGGCTATCACGAAGCGCCGCGCGGGGTGCTGTCGCACTGGACCGTGATCGAGAACGGCAAGATCAAGAACTATCAGGCGGTGGTGCCGAGCACTTGGAACGCCGGACCGCGCGACGACGCCGACGCGCTGGGGCCTTACGAGGCATCCTTGCTCGACAATCCGGTCGCCAATCCCGAACTGCCGCTGGAGGTGTTGCGCACGGTGCATTCCTTCGATCCCTGTCTCGCCTGCGCGATCCATCTGGTCGATACCGAGCGGCGGCCCATCGTTCAGGTGAAGGCGTTCGGATGAGGGTCGTGGTGCTGGGCCTCGGCAATATCCTGCTCCGCGACGAGGGCGTCGGGGTGCGGGTGGTCGAGGCGCTGGCCGCGCGTTACGCTATCCCGGCGGAAGTGGAGGTCGTCGATGGCGGCACCTCCGGCATGGATCTGCTGAATACCCTTGCCGGCTGCGATCATCTGTTGATTTGCGATGCGGCGCGGACCGGCGCACCGCCCGCATCGGTGGTCAAGCTTGCCGCCGCCGAGATTCCTGCCCTGTTCCTGACCCGGTTCTCGCCGCATCAACTCGGCTTGGCGGACGTGTTGGCGACGCTGGTTCTCACCGGCGAAGCGCCGGGTTCCATCACCCTGGTCGGCGTCGTGCCGCTTGATCTGGAGTTGGGCATCGAACTGTCCTTCGAAGTGTCGGCGGTGTTGGGGCAGGCGGTCGAGTGTTTGGCGACGGAATTGCGCGGGTTGGGTTATCCGCTCGCGCCGAAACGTCCGGCGGCGATCGCAGTGATCTAGGCCATGTGCATCGCCATTCCGGCCCGGGTGGTTGAACTGCGCGAGACCAGCGCGCTGGTGGAGCGCTACGGCGAACGGTTGGAAGTGAGCCTGTTGCTGTTGGATGATCCGGTGGCGCCGGGTGATTACCTGATCGTCCAGGCCCAGACCTTCGCGGTGCGCAAGATCGATCCCGACGAGGCGATGGAAGCCTATCGCCTGTTCGACGAAATTATCGAGACGATACCATCGGCATGAGCGGCGCGCTCGGGGCCGGCGAGGGCAAGCTGCGCATCCAAGTTCGGGTGGAGAAAGGCATGATCGCGGCGGTCGTGCTGAGTTCGACGCGCCCGGTCAGCGCCTGCTCCATCCTCGTGGGCTGCCGGCTGGACGAAGCCCTGGCGCTGTTGCCACGCCTGTTCGGCCTGTGCGGCGCGGCTCAGGCGGTCGCCGGGCTGCGCGCGGTGGAGAACGCGCTTGGCTTGACCGTCTCGCCCCCCCAAATCGCCGCCCGCCGGATGCTGGTCAGCGCCGAGGCGCTCGAACAAACCGTCTGGCGCATCCTGCTCGACGGGCCGCGCTGCATCAGCGTCAAACCGGCGCTCGAAGCCTTGAAACCGCTGCGGCGAGTGCTAGCGTCGCTGCGGCCCCTGTTGCTTCCCGATCCGACCTGGATGCAAGTTGGCGGCGCGCGCCTGACGCCAGATCGGGCTGGACTCGCCGCAGCGCTGGACGAGATCGAACAGCGTGTCGATCAGACCGTGCTGGGACGGATGCCGACGGCGGGTTCGCCTTGGCGGGATCGCGGCGCTTTCGAGGCTTGGCTGCGCGCCGCCGAGTCGCCGGCGGCCATGATTCTGCGCTGGGCGAGCGAACAGGGCTTGGCCGGGTTTGGACGCAGCGCCGTGGAACCCCTGCCCGAGTTCGATCCCGCGTGGCTTGCGCGGCAGATGGCGAATGATGCTGACTACTCGTTTTGCGCGCGGCCGGATTACATCGGCGTGGTCGGCGAGACCGGCAACCTGGCCCGTTGCTGGAACCATCCCGCGATCGCCGCGCTGCGCGCCGAATACGGTAACGGCTTGCTCGTCCGCCTGACGGCGCGGGTGATCGAGTGTGGCGCGCTCGTCGCCGAACTGGGCGAGCAAGCCCGAGCGGTGAACGCTGAGCATCCCGAAACGCCGGATTTGGAGAACGCCAGCGGTTCCGGCCTGGGTGTAGTGGAATGCGCTCGTGGTCGGCTGGTTCACTGGCTGGCGGTGATGGAGGGTCGAATAATCGCTTACCGGATTCTGGCCCCCACCGAATGGAACTTTCATCCCGACGGTCCACTGGCGCGCGGTTTGGCCGGCGCGCGGATCGGACGAGGAACCGAGGTCCGTCAACCCATCGGATTGCTGGTGATGGCGCTCGATCCCTGCGTGGGTTTTGAACTTACCATCGACGAATGTTGACCCCGCGCCAACCTAGCCAGCAGGAGCAAGCTGGCCGTGCTTCCTGGTAAAAGCCGTCGGACGGGCTAAGCTCCAAGAAGAAAGATTCAACGATAGGGGCGAGCAACAACCGTGAAGTACATCGACGAATTTCGCGACGGCGCGACGGCGCGCGGGCTGGCGCGGCGAATCGTGCAAGAAGCGCGGCCCGACCGGCGCTATCACCTGATGGAATTCTGCGGCGGCCACACCCACGCCATCTATCGCCATGGCATCCCGAATTTGCTGCCGGCCAGCGTCCGCATGATCCACGGACCCGGTTGCCCGGTGTGCGTGTTGCCCATCGGTCGTCTGGACCAGGCGCTGGACCTCGCCACCCGGCCTGAGGTCATCCTGTGCAGCTACGGCGACATGCTGCGGGTGCCCGGTTCGGGCGGGCGCAGCCTGCTCAAGGCCAAAGCGGCGGGCGCTGACATCCGCATGATCTATTCCGCCACCGACGCCCTGACGCTGGCGCAACGACATCCCGACCGCGAAGTGGTGTTCTTCGCCATCGGCTTCGAGACGACGACTCCGCCCACGGCTCTGATCATCCAACAGGCGGCGCAACTCGATCTGCCCAATTTTACCGTGTTCTGCAACCACGTCCTCACGCCCCCGGCCATTGTTCATCTGCTGGCCGCGCCCGAGGCGCGCGAACTGGAAGCGGTTCCCATCGACGGTTTCCTGGGGCCGGCGCATGTCAGCGTGGTGATTGGCAGCGAGCCCTATGAACGTTTCGCCCACGACTACCAGCGGCCGGTGGTGATCGCCGGTTTCGAGCCACTGGACGTGATGCAATCCATCCTGATGCTGGTTTGCCAGCTTAACGAGGGCCGCGCCGAGGTGGAAAATCAGTACACCCGCGCCGTGACCCACGAGGGCAACCGCAAGGCCCAGCGACTCATGGCCGACGTGTTCGAGCCGCGCCCGGTGTTCGAGTGGCGCGGCCTGGGACCCATTCCCCACAGCGCGCTGCAAATCCGGGAACGTTACGCCCGGTTCGACGCCGAGCGCCGCTTTCCGATGACGGAGCGAACGGCGACCGAGCCGCGCGCCTGTCTGTGCGGGGCCATTCTGCGCGGGGTCAAAAAGCCGACCGACTGCAAGCTGTTCGATACCGCCTGCACTCCGGAAACCCCACTGGGCGCATGCATGGTCTCGTCGGAAGGCGCGTGCGCAGCCTATTACCGCTACGGGCGCTATCAGGAGGTCGCATGAACGCACCGCCCGTTCGCCGCCCGTTCGCGGGCCGGCTGGATTTCGAGCACGGGCAGGTCGAGTTGAGCCATGGCAGCGGCGGAAGGGCCATGGCGCAACTGGTTGAGGAACTGTTCGCGGCCGCTTTCCGCAATCCTTGGCTCGACCAGCGCAACGACCAAGCCTGCCTGGACTTGCCGCCCGGCCGCATCGCCCTGACCACCGACAGCTATGTGGTCTCACCGCTGTTCTTTCCGGGCGGCGACATCGGTTCGCTGGCGGTGCATGGCACGGTGAACGATCTGGCGATGGCCGGCGCCCGGCCGCTGCATCTCTCCGCCGGCTTCATTCTGGAAGCCGGTTTTCCGCTGGCCGATCTCAAGCGCATCGTGGAATCCATGGCGGGCGCGGCGCGGGCGGCGGGCGTGAGCATCGTCACCGGCGACACCAAGGTCGTCGAGCGCGGCAAAGGCGATGGCGTGTTCATCAACACCACCGGCATCGGCGTGATTCCCGAGGGCGTCCAGCTTTCCGGCGACCGTGCGCGTCCCGGCGACTGTATTCTGCTCAGCGGAACCCTCGGCGATCATGGCGTGGCGGTGATGTCGCAACGCGCTGGCCTCGAATTCGAGACCAACCTTGAATCCGACAGCGCCGCCCTGCACGAACTGGTGGCGGTGATGATCGCAGCGGCGCCGGGGTTGCGCTGCCTGCGCGATCCCACTCGTGGCGGCTTGGCGGCCACGTTGAACGAATTGGCCGCGCAATCCGGCGTCGGGATGCATCTCCGGGAAGCGGCTATTCCAGTTCGGCCCGAAGTGGCGGCGGCCTGCGAACTGCTGGGTCTGGACCCGCTGTACGTCGCCAACGAAGGCAAGCTGATAGCGGTTTGTCCGCCCGAAGATGTCGAGCGGGTGCTGGCGGCGCTGCGTGCTCATCCGTTGGGCGCGGCGGCGGCGCTCATCGGCACGGTGCGGGAAGACCCGCATTATTTCGTCACCATGGAAACCGTCTTCGGCGGCAATCGCCTGGTGGACTGGCTGAGTGGCGAGCAATTGCCGCGCATCTGCTAACGAGTCGATTGCCAAGGTTCTTGATACGCCGTGACGGGTGTGTGATCGGTAAATTTTCTTGCGCTGCAACATAATTTGCGTTATGATGTTCTTAATTGGTGGCGCTAAAGCATGTAAATTATAGTGTTTATCGGTAGTTGGATGGTATGGACAGTACCCGCCCGAAAGGGCGCGGATCGCGTGGATTGGATATTCAGAGCGCGAAACCCGCACCATGCATGTTGCCTCCAAGCTTGGATCGGACTGGGTTCGATCTTTCCGGATACCTAACTTTGGAGGACGCGCTGGTTCCTTGCTTGGTTGGACGGGAGTCGGTCGCGTGAAGTACTCATGAAGGAATTATTCAAGATTGCTGTATGTGCGGTTGTGGTGCTGGCGCTTTCCCCGATAGCCGGTTTCTGGATTGTTGCGCTGGTGGGCGCGGGTTTGCTCCTGCTGCCGATAAGCGTTGCTATCGCGACAACCTGTCCAGAAACTTGGAAACATATCGAGAACAGCTTGTTTTCGCGAACCTCTTCCCTGTCCGCGTCTTGAATAATTAGAAAAACATCGCGGATATTGAGTAGGTTAAAAACCCGGCGAGGCCGGGTTTTTTTATTGGGACCTAATCATACAGTCCTCTGGCGAGGTAGCCCCATGGAGCTAACCACCAGCTTCCTGGCCGCCTTCCTGATCGGCCTGAGCGGGGGGGCGCACTGTTTTGGAATGTGCGGTGGCATCGTCGGGGCGCTGACCCTGGGACTGCCGGCGACACCCGGACGGCCGCTGCTTGGCCGGTTGCCATTTTTGCTGGCCTACAACCTGGGCCGGTTGCTCAGTTATGTTGTCGCCGGAATGCTGGCGGGCGGCTTCGGCGCCTGGGCGACGCATCTGATGTCGGTGCATCAGGCGCAGTTGACGCTACAGATTCTGGCCGGGCTGTTTATGATCCTGCTGGGGTTGTATCTGGCCGGCTGGTGGAGCGGACTGGCGCGGGTGGAACAGGCCGGTGGGCGATTGTGGCGCCGGATCGAGCCGCTGGGCCGGCGGCTGTTGCCGGTGCGCACGCCCGCCCAAGCGCTCGGCATCGGCCTGGTGTGGGGCTGGCTGCCGTGTGGACTGGTCTACAGCGCGCTGGTGTGGGCGATGGGCGCGGGCGGGGCGCTGAACGGCGGCCTGCTGATGCTGTGCTTTGGCCTGGGCACGCTGCCGGCGCTGCTGGCGATGGGCGCGTTCGCGGCGACGCTGGCGGGTTTTATCCGCCAGCCCTGGGTGCGTCAGGTCGCCGGTGCGCTGGTTATCGGGTTCGGTATTTACGAAATCACCTTGGCGGCGCGAATGATTCTTCAGGGCGCGTGAACCGGTGGCATCAACGAACCGGTCGGAAAATGCTCTAGCGCCGCTGGATGATCCTGAAACGGACTGTGCCGGTCGGCCTGCGTGGGATGGCGGGTATAGCGCGCCTCGGTGAACAGGCTGAGGTCGGTCAAACCGAGCTCCCGCACCAGCGCCCGGCTAGCGGCATCATCAGCCCGTTGCGAACGCCACGCCGCGTCCACCAGCGTCAGCCCGAACAGCAACAACAGGGTCGCCAGCACGGTCAGGGCGACATTGGACTGGCGGGGATGGGGAAGCGGTTGCAGCGGCATGGGAAAGGATTCCGGGGCGGGCGACAAGCCGTAGCATACCCCAGATGCTTCACGCGGGGATGGGCAGGCCCGATTAGCCCCGGTGCAACAGGTACAGCAGCACGAGATTGGCGAGCAGCGAAAGCAGCGCCACGCCGCGCCAGAAACCGACCGGATTGCGTTCCAGCAACGACGGGTTGCGGCGTTCGGCGAAATCGGGATTGGGGTGCAGCAGGTCGTAGACCAGCTCCGTCTCGACCGTGTAGCGGCGCTGGGGATCGAGGCGCACGGCCTTTTCCAGCGCGCCGTCCACCCAAACCGGCAAATCCGGCCGCGCGCTCCGGGCGGAGACATAGCGCAATCGGGCCATCCCTTTCGCGCTGATTTCCCGTCCCAGCCGCTCGCCGTAGGGCAGGCGGCCCGTCAGCAGTTCGTAGGCGATGACGCCGAAGGCAAATAGATCAGAACGGGTAGTCGCCGGCTCGCCACGCAGCACTTCCGGCGCGGTGTAGTTGCGGGTGCCGAGCAGGTCGGTTTGCTCGACCGGCGAGGCGATTTCGGCGACCCCGCCGATCTTCACCGAGCCGAAATCCATGATGCGAACCGTGCCGTGGCGGTCAATATGGATGTTTTCCGGCTTCAAATCCCGGTGCAGCATGTCCAGCCGGTGAAAGGCGCGGATGCCGCGCGCAATCTGCGTCAGAATGTCGCGCGCTTCGGCCAGCGGCGGGCGCGGGTGCTCGGCCATCCATTGCCGCAAAGTCTGGCCGTCGAGATACTCCAGCACGTGATAGAGGAAGCGCCGCCGCTGCGCCGGCTCGATCACCTTGAGTACATGCGGGCTGTCAACGCGCCGGCCCACCCATTCCTCGTGCCGGAACCGTTCCAGATAGGCCGGATCGTCCTCGAAGTTGACCGACGGCGTTTTCAACACCACCTGCCGCCCGGCGTCCGGGTCGAGCGCCAGATAAAGTTGGCTGGCGGGGCTGGCGTGAATCTCCCGCAGGATGCGGTAGCCATCCAGAATCATCCCCGGCTCCAATTCCGGCGGCATCGGCAACTCGGTCAATTGCCGAAACACCGATTCGGCGTCCGGCAACGGCAACTCGTCAATGCGTAGCAACTGACAGGTCAGATTATCCGGGCTGCCGGCGGCGCGGGCGGCGGCGGTCAGGGCGCGGCAGGCGGCGTCGAGATTGTCGCCATTCGCGCCGATCAGGCGCTTGATTTCCAGCGGCGGCACGTATTCATGGACGCCGTCGGTGGTAAACAGGAACCCGTCGCCCACTTCGACCGCCAGGCTGCGGTAGTCAATGTCCAGATGCGGGTCAATGCCCAGCGCCCGGTTCAGATAAACCCGTTCCTGGCTGGCCCAATGATGGTGATCCTGGGTCAGCGGCTCCAGCGTGGCGTCGCGCAACCGCCAAATGCGGGTGTCGCCGATGTGGAAGAGGTGCGCGGTGGTGGATTTGAGCACCAGCGCGCTGAACGTGGTAACCATGCCCCGCGCCGGATCGAGCATCCGCGCGCCCTGTCCACATAGCCAGCGGTTGAGGGCGCTCAGTACCCGCTCGGCGGAATGCCGCACCGTCCAGGAATCGGGGGTGGCGAAGTAATCGTTGAGGAAGTTCTTGACCGCGTACTCAGCGGCGTGGCGGGCCGACTCGCTGGAACTCATCCCGTCGGCGATGGCGAACGCCGCGCCCTTCAGGGTCAGCGCCTCGCCTTCCGGGATGAGCGCGCCGTGGAAGTCTTCATTGGCGGGTTTGACGCCCCGGTCGGAAAACTGACCGAGGCGGAGGCGCAGGCTGCGGGTCATGGTCGAAGGATGGGGACTGTTCAAGCCACGTCGATCATCTGCACCGTGCCGTCCGGCATGATCTCGGCGATTTGGCCGGCGGGTTCGTCGAGGAACTGAACGACAGCCAGCGCCAAGACGGCGGTTGCGGCGATGACCAGGAAGAACGTCGCCGGGGTCACGAACGCCAGCACGGTCAGGAACGCCACGCTGCCGACGTTGCCGTAAGCGCCACTCATGCCGGCAATTTGGCCGGTCAACCGGCGCTTGATCAGCGGCACAATGCCGTAGACCGCGCCGCACCCCGCCTGCACGAAGAACGAGCACAACACGGTTGTCGTCACCGCCGCCCACAATGGCCAGTCGCCCATGAAGCTCATCGCGCCGTAGCCGGCGGTGATGCCGACCATCACCAGGCTCAGGGTGCGCTTGCGGCCGATGCGGTCGGAGATCAGGCCACCGGCCGGTCGGGCGAACAAATTCATGATGGCGAAGCTGGAACCCACCAGACCCGCCTGCACCAGGGTCAGGCCGTACAAGTCTTTGAAATACAGAGGCAACATGGAAACCACCGCGATTTCCGAGCCGAACGACACCCCGTAGGCGAGCGACAGAATCGCCACCTGTTTGAATTGATAACGGTGAATCTCCGGCACGACGTGACCGGTGAGCACATCGCGGTTCACGTTCAGACATTGCCAGAGGTTCCAGGCCAGCAGAGCGGCCAAGGCGATGTAGATGGCTGTGGCCGTGTCGTCACCGATCATCTTCAGGCCAGCCGGCGAGAGCTTCCAGGTCAGGACCGCCAGCGCCGCCATCATCGGAATCTGCATGAACATATACAGCGCGAGATCGCCGCGACTGGTCACTTCCATCGCGCCGAGTTTTTTCGGTTTGAAATACGTCGATCCTTTCGGGGTGTCGCTGGCCAGCGCGTAGAAAATCACCGAATAAACCAGCGCGATGACGCCCGTCACCGCCACCGCCCAGCGCCAGGCGTCCGGGCCGCCGAAAGCGAGCGCGATCACCGGCAGGGACAGCGCCGCCGCCGCCGAACCAAAGTTGCCCCAGCCGCCGTAAATGCCTTCCGCCAAGCCGACCTGCTTGGCCGGGAACCATTCGGAAATCAGCCGGATGCCGATCACGAAGCTTGCACCCACGCAACCGAGCAGCAATCGGCCCATCGCCAGCATTTCGTAGGTCGTGGCGGAGGCGAAGAAGAAGCACAGCGCGCCGCACACCGCCAGCAGTGCGGCATACATGATCCGGGGGCCAAACTTGTCCACCAGCATCCCCACCAGAATCCGCACCGGAATGGTGAGCGCCACGTTCAGGATCAGCAACGCCTTGACCTGGGCGTCGGTCAGTTGAAAGGTCTCGCGGATGGAAGCCAGCAACGGCGCGTGGTTGAACCACACCACGAAACTGATGAAGAAGGCGATCCAACTGAGGTGCAGGATGCGGATATTGCCGCTGAACGACAGCAAATTGAGTTTGGGAACGCTCACAAGTTACTCCTGGCCGATAGGGGGCATGACCGGCCCCAGCAATAGCTGGGCCAAGACCGGAAATGACCTTGCTCATGAGCAGGTTATGTCATCTTGGGCGCTAGCGCCCCGCCCGGTTGCTATGATTGCGCCGCATCAGCAAGGGGCAATCGGCGAGTCAGCGCGCGGTTTTCGTGCATGACCACAAACGCAGCCGGTAATGCCGCCCGGTCAGAACAGCATATAAAAATTATTATTATCAATAAGTTGAATATATAGTTTTGAATGGCATGAATTGTGCCAAGCCTCGTTCATCGACAAACGGCTAGCGCGTGGTTCCACGAGGCGAGATAGCATGAAAAAAGAAAAACTGGTTTTGGTCGGCAACGGCATGGCCGGGATGCGCACCCTGGAAGAGTTGCTGACCATTGCTCCCGACCAATACGACATCACCGTGTTCGGCGCCGAGCCGCACGGCAATTACAACCGCATTCTGCTGTCACCGGTGCTGGCGGGCGAAAAGACAGTCGAGCAGATCATGCTCAACGATCTGGACTGGTACGCTGCACGCGGCATCACCCTGCACACCGGCAAGGCCGTGACCCAAATCAACCGGGCGCGGCGGCAGGTCATCGCCGCCGATGGCGCGTTCGCGCCCTACGACCGGCTGTTGCTGGCGACCGGTTCCGATCCCATCATCCTGCCCGTACCCGGCAACGATCTGCCAGGCGTCATCACCTTCCGCGACATCCAGGACGTGCAAGCGATGGTGGACGCGGCGCACGCGGGCCGGAAACATGCGGTGGTGATCGGCGGCGGCCTGCTGGGGCTGGAAGCGGCCAACGGTTTGATGAAACAGGGCATGGAAGTGACCGTCGTCCACCTGCTCGACGTGCTGATGGAACGGCAACTTGATACCGAGGCAGCGGCCCTGCTGCGGGCCAGCCTGGAGGAACGCGGTCTGCGGTTCCTGCTGGGCGCGCAGACCGTCGCCATTCTCGGCGAGGAGCAGGTGAAAGGGGTACGCTTCAAGGATGGCCTGGAAATTCCCGCCGACCTGGTGGTGATGGCGGTCGGCATCCGTCCGAGCATCAGTCTCGCCAAGGCCGCCGGGATTCACTGCGAACGCGGCATCGTGGTCAACGACACCCTGCAAACCTACGATCCGCGCATCTACGCGGTCGGCGAGTGTGTGCAGCATCGCGGGCAGACCTATGGTTTGGTCGCGCCGTTGTGGGAACAGGCGCGGGTCTGCGCCAACCATCTCGCTCACTTTGGCATCAGCCGCTATCAGGGTTCGGTTACGTCCACCAAGCTCAAAGTGACTGGGATTGATGTCTTTTCCGCCGGCGAGTTCGGCGGCGGCCCCGGCTGCGACGAAATCGTGCTGCGCGACCAGGCGCGCGGGGTCTACAAAAAGCTGGTGGTCAAGGACAACCGGGTCAAGGGCGCGGTGCTGTACGGCGACACCATTGATGGCAGTTGGTATTTCCAACTGCTGCGCGAAAGCACCGACATCGGCGCGTTCCGCGAATCCATCCTGTTCGGGCAGGCCCATTTGGGCAATGCGGGGCACGGCGGCGGCAACAACGTATTGGCGATGCCCGACGAAGCGGAAATCTGCGGCTGCAACGGGGTGCGCAAGGGCGCCATCGTCAAGGCGATTACCGCGCAAAAACTGTTCACGCTGGAGGAAGTCCGCGCCCACACCAAGGCGTCGGCCTCCTGCGGTTCCTGCACTGGCCTGGTCGAGCAACTGCTGGCGGCCACGGTTGGCGATTATTCCAAGACCTCCAGGGAAAAGCCGCTGTGCGCCTGCACCGAGCACAGCCACGATCAGGTGCGCAAGGTGATTCGGGAACAGCATTTGACCCGTCTGCGGGCGGTGTTCGACTTCATGGAATGGAAGACGCCGGACGGTTGCCATTCCTGCCGCCCGGCCATCAATTTTTATCTGATTGCGACTTGGCCCGGCGAGGCGCAAGACGATGCGCAATCGCGGTATATCAACGAGCGCGTTCACGCCAACATCCAGAAAGACGGCACCTATTCCGTCGTGCCGCGCATGTGGGGCGGCCTGACCAGTCCGCAGGAATTGCGCGCCATTGCCGACGTGGCCGACAAGTTCCAGATTCCGACGGTGAAAGTGACCGGCGGCCAGCGCATCGACCTGTTGGGGGTGAAAAAGGAGGATTTGCCGAAGGTCTGGGCCGATCTCAACGCCGCCGGCATGGTCTCCGGCCACGCCTACGGCAAGTCGCTGCGCACGGTGAAAACCTGCGTCGGTTCCGAGTGGTGCCGGTTCGGGACGCAAGATTCGACCGGCCTGGGAGTCAAGCTGGAAAAAATGACCTGGGGCTCGTGGACGCCGCACAAGTTCAAGATGGCGGTGTCCGGCTGTCCGCGCAACTGCGCTGAAGCCACCATCAAGGATTTCGGGGTGGTGTGCGTGGATTCCGGCTACGAACTGCACGTCGGCGGTAACGGCGGCATCAAGCTGCGCGGCACCGACCTGTTGGGCAAGGTCGCCACCGAAGAGGAGGCGATGGAGTACGCTGGCGCGTTCATGCAACTGTACCGCGAGGAAGCGCGCTATCTGGAGCGCACCGCGCCGTGGCTGGAGCGGGTTGGACTGACTTATGTCAAGCAGCGCATTGTCGAGGACGGCGAAGGCCGCAAGGCGCTGCACCAGCGGTTCCTGGAATCACAACAGTACGCGCAGATTGACCCATGGGCGGAACGCGCCAGCGGCCGGGTGGCCGCACACGAGTTCGAGCCGTTACGGCGGGTGGGCTGAGAAATGGGGGAAGGCATCATGTACGACTGGCATGAAATCGGCGCGCTCGACGACGTTCCCCGGCTGGGTTCGCGGGTAGCCCAGACGCCGCACGGCGACGTAGCGGTTTTTCGCACCGCCGACGATCAGGTATTTGCCCTGCGCGACCGTTGCCCGCACAAGGGTGGGCCGCTGTCGCAAGGCATCGTCCACGGCCATCGCGTCACCTGTCCGCTGCACAACTGGGTGCTGGAACTCGAAAGCGGCCAGGCGGTCGCGCCCGACGTGGGCTGCGCCACGCACTATCCGGTTCGGGTGGAAAACGGGCGGCTCTGGCTGGGGCTGAACAACGTGGTCAGTCTGGCGGCAGTGGCTTGAGCGGGATGGCGGGTATAGCGCGCCGCAGTGAACAGGCTGAGGTCGGTCAAACCGAGTTCCCGCACTGGAGTCCGCTGGAACGACTTGTTAGGCATGCCGCAAATTATGCAACGCTGGCTGCTTGGCTTTTGGCGCCAACCGGTGCGGTATTCGATTGACAACTATGCGCCCCGATGTTTGTTCTCTTTTCTTGAGGGCTTTGCAGATTGCCTCAATGTTATCGCCATATCGAGCCGCTAATGCTAGACCATTGTTTCTGACTTCATCAACAATAGGGTCATTCTTCATCATTATTACCTCCGAGTTCCTCGGGCGAGCAGAAAACAGGACAGACCCAGCTATCGGCTTCAACAACGTGGGCGATTTAACAGTCAAGCGCAACGCCCAGTTAGACATGAATTTCTACGAATTCACTATAAGAATGTGGCAGCAGGACTGATATCCCCTCTTCTTTAAACCCGTCAAGATGAAACTCAATAGCCTCTTGAATGAGTTGCAACACTTCTTGCTTTGTTTCTGCTGCGGCTACGCAGCCCGGAAGATCCGGAACGTATGCGCCGAAGCTGCTTGGGCCTTGCTCAATAACGACCATATAACGCATACCAAGCTCCTATTTGAGACCCGCCTGTTTCAAGGCACTGTTAAGTGTGCTAGGTGGAACTTCAATACTGAGTTTTCCTGAAACTGTAACTGTTCCAAGTTTCGTTGGATGATGAAACTAACGGTGGCTGCCTTTCTGACGAACTTGTAACCAACCGTCGGTTTCGATGAGTGTGATGAGTTCTTTTACTTTCATAGTGCGGATATCATGTTTTTTCCCCTAATCACCGAACCAATCTTTCATTTTTTGCGCTGCCTTTGCTTTGATATCTTCAGTAATGTAGGTAGCGATAGCGGCAACTGCTGCCACTAACACACCGAGATCGTCAGTATATCCAATCACCGGTGTCTCGACTTTGGCCATTCCTTAAAAATCAATGGCTTATAGAACTGGCCTACAAACCAGTGAACTCAATAAAATCAATAGATTATTGAGATTACGATCTGCCTGGAAACCAAAAATGGCTAAAGTCAAGTACCCATACAGTATTTCCGATAGCCTTCTTGAGAAGGCCAAGCTTCCGGCTTAGAAACCGGAGTTCTGCCGAGGATTCGAGTTCATAGCCCATTCTCTGGGTGCTGTGATATGCGACGAAATGTTCCATGGTACGGATTACAAGCCCCTAATCGGGATAGGGAGAAGCCTTACGGCTCCCCCCTCCCACACCACCGTGCGTACGGGTCACGTACACGGCGGTTCGATGGATTCAATTCCTACCGGGGTGCGAGGCTTGGCAACCCCAGATTGC